>JAGGYV010000216.1 GCA_021162325.1 Desulfobacteraceae bacterium
AGCTAGTATCCTTTCAGTTACCTTTTTATTAAATATTATTATAATGTATAAATTAATAAAAAATAAAAAGAATTCAATGTTTAATCATTCGTCAAAAACAATGAATCTATGAAAAAAATAAGAAAAATCCAGCCCAAAAAGGTAACGTGCCGTTCAGCCAGTGAGGAAATTTAACCCATGCAATGTCAGCCCCTTTCGTCAATCGGTTCCTGGAAACCGACAACAACTTATCCTGCATTTTCCAAAAACGACCTGCTTTCGGTAATCCCCCGGGTACGTGAGCCCGTTCATGTGATACAGGAAAAATCAAACGGACAATTGGGTCTATCTTTATCAGGCCTGGCGTTTCCCGTAACCGCCACTGAAAATTCTGAATTTCGCCTCATGGCAACACTTCCCGCGCTTTACCCTGAATGGCTGGGAGAGAGGTCTTTTCTGGAAGTACACTCGGTATGTTTCCCATATGTTGCCGGTGCCATGTTTCGCGGTATCGCATCCGCCGATATGGTAATTGAAATGGCCAAAGCAAAAATGATCGGCTTTTTTGGTGCTGCAGGACTATCCCTGACAAATATAGAGAAAGCCATAAATACAATCAAAACCGCCATTGGAGATTCAGGTCTCTCCTGGGGCAGTAATTTAATCCATTCACCCAATGAACCGGATCTGGAGGAAAAAGTGGTTGATCTTTACCTCCAGGAAAAAGTGAGGCGGGTCTCCGCCTCAGCGTTTATGAGACTCACACCAAATGTCGTGCGATATGCCTGCACGGGTTTATCGGCAGATAACAACGGAAAAATCCATAGAAAAAATTTTATTTTTGCAAAACTTTCCCGCCCGGAAGTGGCACGGCTGTTTATGTTGCCGGCACCCAAACAAATTCTTGATCTCTTGGTGGCCCAGGGGAAATTGACCACCCTGGAAGCGACATTGGCATCTGAAATACCCGTTGCCGAAGACATCACTGTTGAAGCGGACTCCGGCGGGCATACGGACAACCGGACGCTGACCGCCCTCTTTCCGACAATTCTTACAATAAGAGATGAAATTTCATCAGAAAAGGGGTATGAGCGCCCAATCAGGATAGGCGCTGCCGGAGGACTGGGTACACCATCGTCAATTGCCGCCGCATTTTCCATGGGAGCCGCATATGTGCTCACCGGTTCTGTTAATCAATCAGCCGTGGAATCCGGTTTATCCCCGGAAGGAAGAGAAATGCTGGCCCTGGCCGGTGTTGCCGACGTGACAATGGCACCTGCGGCTGACATGTTCGAACTGGGTGTCAAGGTCCAGGTTTTAAAACGCGGCACCATGTTCTCCAACCGGGCGGCGAATCTGTATACAATATACAAAGCAAATAATTCGATAGATACGATCCCCCAAGACGTTAAAACCCGACTTGAAAAAGATGTATTTCACGCGCCAATTGAAAAAGTATGGTCGGATACCCGTGATTTTTTTTCCAGGCGTGATCCGGCACAGATCGAAAAAGCCGAAAAAAACCCCAAACACCTCATGGGATTAATTTTTAAATGGTATCTGGGCAACTCTGCCATTTGGGCGATTGCCGGTGATTCGTCGCACAGGATAGATTATCAAATTTGTTGCGGCCCTTCTATGGGTGCTTTTAATACATGGGTCAAGGGGTCGTACCTGGAAAAAGTTGAAAATCGAACGGTATCGGATATTGCGCTGAACCTTCTTGAGGGAGCAGCAGTTGTAACAAGAGCCCAACAATTTAGAAGTTATGGCGTTCCGGTGCCCGGCAAGGCTTTTAATTTCACCCCCCGGCCGCTTTCTTATAATATTGAATCATAAATGAGACGATACAATGCCCCTTTCCCAAAATAAAAATCAACAGAAAAAGAATATAAAAATGAAAAAGACGAATAATAAAACCAAAAGCAATGTGACGCCGGTTGCCGTTATTGGCATCGGCTGTCTTTTCCCCGGTTCAAAAGATAAAAAGGGTTATTGGCAGGACATCACCACCGGGCGAGATATGGTAAGGGAAGTTCCGCCAAGCCACTTTCTCATCGACCACTATTTTGATCCGGACCCTTTGGTGCCCGATAAAACATATTGCCGCAAAGGCGCGTTTCTTGACCCAATTGAGTTTGATCCCATGGCATTCGGCATTCCTCCCAAAAACCTGGCGGCCACGGACACTTCCCAGCTGTTAAGCCTGTTGGTTGCCCAACAGGTGCTTAATGATGCGTTTCCCGAGCAGCTCAAGAATATGGACCGCAGCCGAATCGGCGTAATAATGGGCGTGGCTGCCGGCCTGGAATTACTTGGCGAAATGGCCAATCGACTGGTTAAACCCAATTGGGTGAAAGGCATGCGGGAAGCAGGTCTTCCTGAAGATGAGGTTGAAGACATCTGCAAACGGATCATGGCCACCCATGCGCCGTGGAACGAAAGCACATTTCCCGGCCTTCTGGGGAATGTGGTTACCGGACGAATCTCTAATTATTTCGACCTTGGCGGAATTAATTGTACAAGTGATGCCGCTTGTGCCAGCTCTTTTTCCGCTCTGTCCCAGGGGATCAATGAACTTTACACGGAAACGTCGGATGTGGTTCTTGTGGGCGGTGCGGATACAAATAATGATTCGTTCCTGTTTGTCAGTTTTTCCAAAACGCCTGCCCTGTCACCGACACACGATTGTCGTCCCTTTTCCGAGAAAGCCGACGGTATGGTTTTAGGCGAAGGAGTCGGAATGCTTGCCATCAAACGGCTCGATGATGCAGAGCGTGACGGCGACCGGATTTATGCTGTCATACGCGGCGTTGGCGCGTCATCTGACGGCAAAGGATCAAGCATTTACGCCCCGTGTTCGCAGGGTCAGGCCCACGCGCTTAGACGATGTTATGAGGCTGCGTCTTACAGCCCGGAAACCGTGGAGTTAGTCGAAGGCCACGGGACCGCAACCAAGCCAGGAGACAAAGCTGAAATTGAAGCCCTTAAAACGGTCTTTGGTGATGAGACACTACGACAAAACAAGCAATGGTGTGCCTTGGGGTCAGTAAAATCACAAATCGGCCACACAAAAAGTGCGGCCGCCACAGCCGGAATCATCAAGGCGGTTATGGGCCTTCATCACAAGGTTCTCCCGCCCACGATCAAGGTTGAACAACCCAACCCGTCAATGAAAATTAAAGAAAGTCCGTTTTATGTAAATACAGAATGCAGACCATGGGTAAGAGATGACGCGCACCCCAGAAGGGCGTCGGTCAGCTCTTTCGGTTTTGGGGGGACCAATTTTCACGTCACTGTAGAAGAATATAAAGGACCAGGCAAAGCCGCATGGCGCCTGCGCAATGTCCCGAGTGAACTCGTGGTTTTAGGCGCAGAAAATGCCAAAGGACTTGAAGATCTTTGCCGGGACATGGCCAAAGATTTAGACACAAAAGGTGTTCTGACCTATCTCGCCCGGACTTCTCAGGAAAGCTTTGATTCGTCATGTTCGGCAAGATTAGCCGTCATTGCCACAGATGAAAAAGACCTTGAAACCAAGCTCAATTACGTCGCCAAAACATTATCCGAAAAACCCAATAGCGGATTTTCATTGCCCAACGGACTGTTCTGCACGGTGGAAAAAGCAGACCCTGGCGATATCGCTTTTCTGTTCCCGGGGCAGGGAACCAGCGGATGCCTTGACATGGGAAAGGATCTCGCCATGCAATTTTCCGATGCGATGGATGTCTGGGACTTTTCCGCATCGTTTGATCGAAAACGTGGTTCAAAGGAGCCTTTGCACAAGGTGGTCTATCCCATGCCGGTCTTTAATGAGGAAGACAAAAAGGCACAAAACAATAAACTGGCGCTAACCGAATGGGCGCAACCGGCAGTTATGACAACGAGCATGTCCATGTCCGCCATACTCAAAGGTCTCGGCATCCAACCCGACTGCGTTGGCGGCCACAGCCTCGGTGAAATTTCTGCATTATACGACGCCGGCGTGCTGGATATGGAAAGCCTTTTCAATGTTTGCTTCAAAAGAGGCGAACTGATGGCCAGGGCCAGAGCTGGTGAGAATCATGGAACAATGACGGCCGCACTCTGTGATCCCGGCAAAGCGCAAGACATACTCGATTCTGTCGGCAACGCCATCATCATTGCCAATCACAATAGCCCAAGCCAAATTGTTTTTTCCGGACCTGTCCCTGACATGGAAGTAGTGGAAGAGGCACTCACAAAAGAAAAAATAAAATTCAGGCGCCTGCCTGTCTCAGCAGCATTCCACTCCTCTATCATGAACGAAGCGTGCGCTCCCTTTTTGGCGTATATAAAGGGGCTTGATTTTAAAAAGGCAAAAATGCCTGTTTATTCAAATATTAGCGGAAAACCGCATCTAAACGAACCCGACAAAATACGGGATGCACTTGCCAAACAAATCATCAGTCCGGTTCAATTTGTAAAAGAGATTGATGAAATGTACGCGGCAGGCGTTCGGACGTTTATAGAAGTTGGTTCGGGGTGTGTACTCACCAATTGTGTCGCTAAAATATTAGAGAACAAACCCCATGCAGCCATTAATATGGACACCAAAAAGGAACATGGCGTCACCAGCCTCTGGAAAGCGCTGGCAAGGCTCATCATCGCCGGCGTGACCCCTGATTTTTCCTATTTATGGAAAGACTATGAACCGGTAAACGATCCTCGAAAAAAAGAAAAACCCAAATTTTCAGTGACCTTATCCGGCACTAATTATGGAAAACCGTATCCTCCTCCTGGCGGGATTAAAGACTATCCAAAACCGAATCCGCCCAGACCTCAAATAGTTCCGCAAATAATTAACAAGGAACCTGAACCATTGAAAGCTGAGTCTAATATGACACCCAATACAATGACTGCTGAGCCAGTCATCCAAAAATCTGCGTCAACAAGAGTAAATGAGAATCCATCGTCCAGGGTTCCTACTGCTTTGAGAACACAGACAATCCACCCGCAACCCTCTGTAATCGAGAGTATGCCACCTGCTCCGCTATCCGGCAGCACGTATAGAAGAGACAATAACACCTGGATAGAAACCTATCAAAATATTCAGCAACAAACGACAGATGCCCATTCAGCTTATTTAAAGGTCATGGCCGAAAGCCATCTTAGCTTTCTAAAAGCCGCCGAATCTTCTAATATAGCTTTTAGCGCGCTTCTCACCGGTCAGTCAGCTGTTTCAGGATCTGTCGATTCCGATATTCAGACATTAAGCACACATGCCAATATCACGACGCCGGAACCTGCAGTCATAGCACCGTCAATCTCTGAATATAAGCCGGCTGCGACGCCAACTATCCAATCTGCGCCAAAACCCGAGGCACAACCAGCACCTGAGCCTATAGCGTCTGCTCCGGTAATTGCCGAACAAACCCCTGATTTTTCTGTTCCTCCCAATTCCCCGAACATCGACTTTACAGAAATGCTTTTGGATGTGGTGGCGGACAAAACCGGGTATCCAAAAGAAATTTTAAATGTGGACATGGATCTTGAGCTTGACCTTGGCATCGACTCGATCAAGCGCGTGGAAATTTTTTCTGCCATTAATGAAGAAAACCCGTGGCTCCCGGAAGTTGATCCCGCCATAATGGCTGACATCAAAACACTCGGGGATGTCATTGCTTTTATTGAACAGC
>JAGGYV010000314.1 GCA_021162325.1 Desulfobacteraceae bacterium
CGCGTTACTCACCCGTGCGCCACTTTACTCGCCATAGCAAGCTACGGCTTTCTCGTTCGACTTGCATGTGTTAAGCACGCCGCCAGCGTTCATTCTGAGCCAGGATCAAACTCTCCAATTAATATGTTAAGCACTCCGAAAAGCACTCATTAATCAATCCTGTTTAAACTCAAATTCAACTTTATTCGTCACTATTTAGTTTTCAAAGATCAAAGGCATCATTTCGATATTTTTCTAAATGAACAATGAAACCTTTTTTGCTACAACCCGTTAGGGAATCTAATATTTGTATACTTAAAAATTTTCCCTGTCAACACTTTTTTTTTGAACCGTGATAAATTTTTAAGCGCATCCGATTGGTAAAGAACTGTTTTCATCAAAAGGATTATGCGGTTCTACATGCCACCCATTACTTTGTCAACCACTAAATTCAGAAATTTTAAATATCATCAAAAACAGCTATTAATAACCATTTTACCATAAAATTACCTGACAAAAACCGGTTGGTTTTTACAGGAACTGAAAACAGAATAACTATCTGATTAGATTTAAACTTGAATCCAAAACAGACTGAATCAAAAATCGATTTATTCATTAAAATATCGGATATATGCGTTTTTAAGGATATCAAAATTGATCATGGGCAGATTGTCGACTTGCGCTATAACGTGAACCCGGCCAAACGATTCAATCGCCTCTTTATTAATTTGATTTTTCAGGCCGTTCATCACCACACCGAGCACCTCAAGCCCTTTTCGTCTCAATACGTCTATGGACAAAAGGGTATGGTTGATCGTTCCGATCGCGCTTCTTGCCACCAGCAACACCGGCAGGTCTAAATATTTCATCAGATCAATCATTAACTGATTTTTATTCAACGGCACCATCACACCGCCGGCACCCTCAACAATTAAACGGGGATATTTTTCATTATCCGGCAGATTAAATGCACTTAACTCAATCCGGCGCCGGTCATATTCGGCTGACGCATGGGGAGAAAGCGGCTGAGACAATAAATACGTCTCCGGTATAAAGGATTCATCAGAAAAACCCGTTACGCTACGCATCCAGTCGGTATCCGTCATGCCATCCTGGCCGCTTTGAATCGGTTTCCAGTATGCAGCATTGAGACCCGCCATTAAAATCGCACTGACAACGGTCTTGCCGATATCCGTGTCTGTTCCGGTGATAAAAAATCTTTCTGGAAATTCAAAGGTCTGCATAATCAGTCCCTGCACCAAGTATTACGATTTGCGCGAACGCCATTTTTGAAGCACGTCAATCACGCGGTCAATATGCTTTCGGGTATGTAAAGCAGATAAAGACAAACGGATTCGGGAAGTCCCTTCCGGAACGGTCGGCGGGCGTATCGCGCTGATGAGAATCCCGTTTTCTTCCAGCCAGCTTGACAGCGCAAGGGCATCCGCCACTGGACCAATCATTACCGGAATAATCTGAGTCGATGATGAACCTGTCGACCATCCCATTTCATGCAACGAGCCCCGAAGATATGCGGCATTGGCCTGGAGTAATTTTCTTTCCGCTTCCATGCCGGGAATTAAATCAAGGGCTGCATCAATGGCCCCCACCACCGCTGGCGGCAGGGCTGTCGTATAGATCAGCCCGGAACAGCAGTTAATCATATAAGTTCGAAGTTTTTCTGAACACGCCAGATACGCTCCAAAAGAACCACCGGCCTTTCCAAACGTACCGACCACCAGATCAATATCATGCCCACAGGTGAGCCCCATCCCCTGACGCCCGAGTACACCGGTCGCATGTGCGTCATCAACAATTAAAAACGCATTAAAATTTTCTGCCAGCGCGACCAGCCCCCCCATATCCACGACGTCACCGTCCATGCTGAACACCGATTCCGTGGCAATCAATATCCTTGAATATCCTTTATCAAAATTTTGCTCAAGCAGTTGAGCCAGGTGGGATAAATCATTGTGACGATACACGGCAACCCTGCAGCATGCCAGCCGACACCCCTGGATGAGACTGTTATGATTAAGCTGGTCGGAAAGAATCAATGAATGACTGTCTGCAAGGGCGGGTATGACGGAAATATTGGCCTGAAAACCGGAAGACATCACCAGGGCCGCTTCCACCTGTTTCAACTGCGCCAGTTTGTTTTCAACCGGCTCATAAAAATCATAGTTCCCGCATATCAACCGGGACGCAGTGGCACCGGAGCCATATTTATGAATAAATTCAATGGATCGCTCCTGAAGCAGTGGATGCATGGACAGACCCAGGTAATCATTGGAGCAAAAATTCAGCATGGGGCGGCCGTCAATATTGACTTCAACGCCGTTTAACGGCAACACGTTTCGGATTTTCCGAAGCTGTCGGCGGTCGTTTCGCCGATCTAATTCCGCATCAATAAAACTGAGTTTATCTTTATGTTTATCATCAACCATTTATGCGTAAAATTGTTTTATCTGATCCACAACATACGCGATCTGTTCTTCACGCAGTTCCGGGTAAACCGGAAGCGCTAAGATATGTTCGGCAGCATATTCCGACACCGGAAAATCCCCCGTAGAATATCCAAGGTCGGCAAAACATTTTTGAAGATGCAGCGGCACCGGATAATAGATTTCACATCCCACGTTATTTTTGATTAAAAAATCCTTGAGTTCATCCCGCCTGTCGGCGACCTGAAGGATAAACTGATTATAAATATGACGATTTTCCTTCTCAAAAGGAACTGTGACCTTATTACTTAATCCGGCTTCCTTAATAAAAGAATTATACATTTGCGCGTTTTCCTGCCGGGCTTTTGTCCACTGGTCCAGATATTTGAGCTTTATCGATACAATGGCAGCCTGAAGGGCATCTAACCTGAAATTCCCTCCGATCTGGTTGTGGTAATACTTGGGATGACCGCCATGCACCCTTAAAATCTTTAAATTTTCATACTGGTCTTTAGAGCTGGTTGTTACGATACCGCCATCCCCGAACCCGCCGAGATTTTTTGACGGAAAAAAAGAAAAGCATCCAAAATCCCCCAGGGAACCTGCTCTTTTTTCCTGATATTCGGACCCGATCGCCTGGGCAGCATCCTCGATCACAACCAGATTATTTTCCTTAGCAAGCTCTATGATGCGATCCATATCCGCGCACTGGCCGTATAAATGCACCGGAATAATGGCTTTTAATGTTTTGCGCACTGAACCCGGCATTTCCTTAATTGCCGCCTCGATCTTTGCCGGTGAGATATTATACGTATCCGGTTCAATATCGACAAAAACAGGGATCGCACCCACCCGACTGACAGCCCCGGCGGTAGCAAAAAAAGTATAGGACGTGGTAATTACGCGATCACCATGCCCGATTTCAGCCGCCATCAATGACAATAAAATCGCATCCGTACCCGAAGAAACGCCGACGGCATATTTAGCAGAACAATACTCAGCGATTTCTTTTTCCAGTTTTTCCACATAAGGGCCAAGAATAAAATACTGGCTTTCATATATTTCCTGAGTAACCTCAAGGCATTCATCTTTAATTGTCTGGTATTGCGCCTTTAAATCAAGCAGCGGGACGTTCATGTTAAATTACCTTTCAGTTAGTGCGCAGGGTATACTGACTTGAGTGTCAGCAACAGTGCGCCGGTCATTTTATAATTGATGGCTTCGTAAAAAGTATCCAGATGGCTAAGGTAAAAGTTCCACCAATACCATAAGATTTGGCAAGGCGTAGCAATTTTTCAGACAAGAAATCATACATGTAGTATCTTGAGTGGCTGAAAAATTGCTACACCGCAGTAGATGGGACTTTTTACGACGCCATCAGTTTTTATTGTTAAATCTTTTTCGGTGACTATTCGATGCTTCATCTGGAATCGCCTTAACTGGTGAGCAGTGGGTATTTACTGCATGATAACCAAACAATCTATCAATTTCCCTGGTTAATGACCTGCCAGCTCTTAACCGCATCTGTTCGGGCAGTTCTATGATGGTTTCTGTTTTGCCCGGTATCACCAAATGAAGAAACCCCGGACATTTGCCGGGATAATTTTTTAGTATCTGGTACAAATCATTTAATGCCTGTTGAGCTATTCTTTCAGCATCAATCGTCATGTGGACGCTGGCGGTCCAGAATTCATCCGCCTTATCAACGGGAACGACGCTTTCCGCCAGAATTTTAACAAAATTTTCATTTTTCTGAACTTTCCCCTGAACAAAAACAGGGGCATCCGCAAGGAGAAAATCATTTACCTGCGTATACACCTTTGTAAAAACAACCACCTCTACTGAACCGCCAATATCCTCCAGTTCCACAAACGCCATGGGATCACCCCGCTTGGTCATGAACGACTTGACACTCCGAATAATCCCGCCCATGCGAACAATTGCCCCATCTTTGACACCTTCATCCACTAAGTCAAGGGAATTTGTACTGGCAAACTTTTCAAGCAAATCCTGATATGCATCCAGCGGATGGCCGGTAATATAAAAGCCAATGGCTTCCTTTTCCAGACTCAACTTCTGTTTTTCATCCCATTCCGGCAAATCCGGCATGGTGGGCAAATTCAGCTGGTCCGGGCCGGAACTGCTGCCGAATAACTGCATCTGGGGGTCTGCCGCCTCTTTCTGAATTTTCTGTCCGTAATCTAAGGCATCTTCCACACACGCCATCATTTGTGAACGGTAAAAACCGGTGGAATCAAATGCACCGCACTGAATCAGACTCTCAAGCACCCGCTTGTTGACTTTTCGGATATCCACCCGTTGACAGAATTCAAAAACAGATGTAAATTTTCCCTCTTTGCGAGTTTCAATGACCGATTCGATGGCCGCTTCCCCAACATTTTTCACCGCAGCCAGACCAAACCGAATTTTTATCCCGCTGACGGAAAACCCCTTGTCACTTTCATTAATATCCGGCGGCAGTACAGGGATATCATGATTGCGGCATTCGGCGATATACTTTACCACTTTTTCCGAGGTATTCATTTCAGACGTGAGTACAGCCGCCATATACTCCACCGGAAAATGTGCCTTTAAATAGGCGGTTTGAAAAGCAATTAACGCATACGCGGCACTGTGGGATTTATTAAAACCATATCCTGCAAATTTTTCGATTAAACCAAATAGTTCGGCTGCTTTTTTCTTGGGAATATTATTCTTCACCGCTCCGTCGACAAACCGATCCAGATGTTTGGCCATAACCGCCGGAATTTTCTTTCCCATTGCCTTTCGCAAATCATCGGCTTGTGCCATGGAAAAGCTTGCCAACTCACTGGCAATTTTCATGACCTGTTCCTGGTAAAGAATAACCCCATGGGTAGGGTTCAGAATCGGTTCGAGTTCCGGGACCAGATACTGAACATCCCGCCGGCCATGTTTACATTCCACATAATCGTCCACCATACCGCTTCCCATGGGACCGGGACGGTATAAGGCCACCAGGGCTGTGACATCGGCAAACGTTTCAGGTTTTAACCGGATGATCAGATCCTTCATCCCAGTGCTTTCCAGCTGAAACACGGCTGACGTATCACCAGCGGCCAGAAGCGCGTAAGTTTTTTTATCCTTCAGATCCAGATGTTCCATATCCGGCGGCGTCTTACCCTGGGATTTGATAATTCTCAGTGCATCGGCAATGATCGTTAAATTCCGAAGTCCTAAAAAATCAAACTTTACCAGCCCGATACCTTCCACCTTTTTCATATCCAGCTGGGTTAATACTTCACCCTTTTTCCCCTTATACAACGGGAGATACTCAACCAACGGCTTATCGCCGATCACCACACCGGCCGCATGGGTAGAAGCATGACGGTTTAACCCTTCCAGAACTTTAGAAATTTCGATCAATTCTGCAATTGCCGGCCTGGTTTCAATGGCTTCTCTGAGTTTTGGCTCTTGCTTAATGGCTTCATCAAGACTTATGTTCACCGCATCGGGCACCAGTTTGGCAATGGTATCCACTTCACTTAAAGGAATATCTAAGGCACGCCCCACATCCCGAATGACCGCCCGGGCTTTCATCTTCCCGAATGTAATAATCTGCGCGACATATTCACTTCCGCCATAGCGGTCCACCACATAATGATAGACTTCTTCCCGGCCGTTGATACAAAAATCCACATCAATATCCGGCATACTTTGTCGGCTCGGGTTCAAAAACCGCTCAAAAATCAGTCCATGCTCAATGGGATCCAGATCTGTAATACCTAAAGAATACGCCACCAGACTGCCGGCAGCCGACCCCCGGCCAGGCCCGACCGGAATACCTTTTCTCTTTGAATACTCAATAAAGTCCGCAACAATCAGAAAATAGCCAGGAAACTCCATATCGTTGATGACCGAGATTTCATAATCCACCCGTTCCTTGTAAACGGATTCGTCCATCTCCGGATTTTTCTTGCGGATAATTTCTATTTTTTTCGCATACCCTATGCGGACTTTTTCTTCAAAAATCTCTGCTTCAGATTTACTGGATTTTAAATCAAACTGTGGAAAGTGATATGTATTAAAGTCAAATTCCACATGACATCGATCAGCAATCGCTTTGGTGTTATCAATCGCATCCGGATAACCGGCAAAATCAGCAATCATTTCCCGGCTGGATTTAAAATACAGGGCATCTGTACGAAACTTAAACCGGTTGGGGTCATCAACCGTTCGGCCCATCTGGACACACAAAAGTACATCATGGGCCTTGGCATCTTCTTTATTCAGATAATGGCAGTCATTGGTTGCCACCATGGGAATTGACAGCCGCTTATGCATATCCAGAAGTCCGCGATTGACGATCTCCTGATCCGGAATCCCATTATTCTGTACCTCCAGAAAAAAATTATTCTCACCCAATATATTCACATAAAATTTTGCGGCTTCATCGGCTTGATCAATCTTTCCCGCACGGATCAACGTTGGGATCTCGCCTTTTAAACAGGCGGACAAACCGATTAACCCATTGGCATGTTCGGCAAGAATATGCTTATCAATCCTCGGACGATGATAAAACCCCTCAAGGCTGGCCTGGGTGACAATGGCGCAAAGATTCCGATATCCTTCCTGATTTTCCGCCAAAAGCACCAGATGAGCTACTCCCTTGTGATCTGCCGGGGTCTTGTCATGAAGGGTTCTCGGCGCAACATAGCATTCACATCCAATCACCGGTTTTATTCCGGCTGCAAGGGCCTGTTCATAAAAATCCATCACACCAAACATAGTACCGTGATCCGTTATCGCCACGGCCGGCATGCCGTCTTCCTTTGCCCGCTGAAGTAATGAATTGATTCGAATAGCACCATCTAAAAGGCTGTATTCGGTGTGGACATGCAGGTGGACAAATCTACCGGTATTTGCTTCAGACATATTATTTATTTGTATCCATCAAAGACGGTTAATGGTGCTTATCTTAACCCGGATAAACCGAAAAAGTTAAAAGTGAACTAAAGTTTGAAGTGAGCTAAAGTTATGGTAATGCCTTCGGCATTTTCAATTTTTATATTAAAAATAATTGCGCGTTTCGCGCAGTCCACAACTTTAGACACTTTAGATCACTTTAGTCACTTCACACTTTTTGAGTTTTTAAAATATTTTATCCAAAAAACACAAAAATCAGAGATAAGAGACTAAACAGTGATGCGCTTTTCTGATACAGCAGAATTACTCAATGCTGTAATTGGGTGCTTCCTTGGTGATGATGACGTCATGCGCATGGCTTTCACGCAGGCCGGCGGCGCTGATCTTTATAAATCTGGCCTTTTCTCTTAACTCTTCAATGGTCCGGCAACCAACATATCCCATGCCGGATTTCAGTCCCCCAACCATCTGAAAAATATTTTCAGCAATGGTTCCCCGGTACGGAACCCGCCCGACAATGCCTTCAGGAACCAGCTTGTCGCCGTCCGTCTCATCGCCCTGATAATAACGATCTTTACTGCCCTGCTTCATGGCTTCAACGGAACCCATACCCCGATAGGATTTATAACTTCTTCCCTGATAAATAATTTTTTCCCCGGGACTTTCCTCTGTACCGGCAAACAGCCCGCCGATCATTACGCAATGGGCACCGGCACCAATGGCCTTGGTGATATCACCGGAAAATTTAATCCCTCCGTCAGCAATAATGGGAACACCTGTTTTATTGGAAATGGACCGGCAGTTTAAGATAGCGGTTAACTGGGGCACCCCAACACCGGCAATAATCCGGGTGGTACAGATAGATCCGGGGCCGATGCCGATTTTAACGGCAGCCACACCCGCATTGATCAATTCTTCAGCCCCCTTGGCGGTTCCCACATTGCCGGCAATGACCTCAACATCTGAGAACATCTCTTTAAATCGTTTAACGGAATTAATCACATTTAACGAGTGACCATGAGACGTATCAATCAACAGGACATCAACACCTGCTTTAACCAGACCCGTGGCACGCTCTTCCATGTCCGCACCCACACCGATGGCTGCACCGACCCGTAGCCGGCCCATGCTGTCCTTGCAGGATTTGGGATATTTCTTTATTTTTTCAATGTCTTTAATCGTTATCATACCGGTCAGCTGATTATCATTTTTGACTACCAGCAATTTTTCAATCCGGTGTTCATGAAGCAGTGTTTTCGATTCTTCCAGATCAATTCCTTCAGAAACCGTCACCAGATTTTCTTTTGTCATGACTTCTGAAACCTTTTTGTCAAGATTGGTTTCAAAACGCAGATCCCTGTTCGTTACAATACCGACCAGGCGTTTTCCTTCAGTGACCGGAACACCGGAAATCCGGTATTGTTTCATTAATTCTAACACCTCCCGGATGGGAACATCCGGACGGGTGATAACCGGATCAACGATCATACCGCTTTCAGATTTTTTTACATGTTTGACTTGAAGGCACTGGTTGTCGATGCTCATATTACGATGAATAAACCCGATGCCGCCTTCCCGTGCCGCACTGATGGCTGTTTGAGCTTCTGTTACCGTATCCATAGCAGCCGTAACAATGGGTATATTCAAATCGATATTTCGGGTCAGCCGCGTACTCGTGTTCACATCACTCGGAAGAACATCCGAATAATTCGGCAACAATAATACATCATCAAAGGAATATGCTTCTTCAGGTGGTCTCTTTATCATAACGCCTCCAAAACATTAAATCTTAACCGGATGAGCCGGTATTTTTTTACAAACTTGACAAATTAAATACCACTATACTAATACATCCTACAATAATAAATTTTCTTTATTAAAATAACATTCACTTTTAACTTTAAAAAATATCTATACCCTATGCTGATTCATATCAACCCCCAAAACCCACAGCCCCGACTGATTGCCCAGGCGGTTTCCGTTTTAAAACAAGGCGGCGTGATCGCCTATCCCACAGATACGATTTATGGTATTGGATGTGATATCATGAATAAAAAAGCCATTGAAAAAATATACAGACTCAAAGGCCGGGATAAAAACAAACCCTTTAGCTTTATCTGTTCGGATCTTAAAAACATCAGCGATTACGCCAAAGTTTCCAACTATGCTTATAAAACCATGAAACGGCTGCTGCCCGGACCGTATACGTTTATTCTTGAGGGCTCCCGAATGGTCCCCAAAATGATGCTAACCAAACGGAAAACCGCCGGGATTCGTGTTCCGGACCATGAGATTTGTCTAAATCTGGTACAAGGGCTTGAAAACCCGATCATTTCAACTTCAGCCAGCATGCCTGACGGAGAAATTTTTCTGGATCCCTCGCTGCTTCATGACCACTTCGGTGCGAATATTGACCTGGTAATTGACGGGGGCCCCGTCTCCGATGAACCGTCCAGTGTTGTTTCTCTGATTAACGATGACCCTGAAGTTATTCGGGAAGGACAAGGCGACATCAGCATCTTCAAGTAAGTCAAAGATTATCAATACGGTTGATAAAGATATCCTCCGGTTATCATAGAAATATTCGTCCGGGATAAAAATTTCCCAAGTTGGTCTGCGGACATCTCCATCAGATATTTCATAAACGGCAATTTTTCTTCCGGCGGATAAACAACTGAGATATCTCCTTTTATTCCACCCAGCCGACCGGCCCACTCAATCGCATCTTCAAGATTTCCGAGACGATCAACCAACCCCAGATTCTTTGCTTTTTCACCTGAAAAAATTCGACCGTCGGCAATATCACGAACCTGTGATGACGGGAGTTTCCGCCCCTCAGCAACATGGTCGATAAACTGGGTATGTACATTATCGGAAAATTCCTGGAGAAGTTTCTTTTCCGCATCCGTCATTTTTCTTACCGGAGATCCAATATCCTTATATTCACCGCTCTTAATCACGACCGGACTCAGCCCGATCTTTTCAAACAGCGCTTCAAAATTGGTGTACCCGAGAATAACCCCGATACTGCCGGTGATCGTACCCGGATTGGCGACGATGCCGTCTGCGGCAGCGGAAATATAATATCCCCCGGATGCTGCAATTGCCCCTAAGGATGCAATAACTTTTTTTACTTCAACTGTTTTTCGAATTGCCCGATAAATCTCCTGGGATGGCCCCACCGCGCCACCGGGTGAATCAATACGGATAACAATTGATTTAACAGAATCGTTATCCCTGAAATCTTTTATTTGTTCAAGAATTTGCCTGGAATCGGTGATTACCCCATTAAGTTCGATAATCCCGACTTTTTCGCCGAACCCGATCTCAGACCGTCCCTGATAGACGACATTTAACAACGATAAGACCACGGAACTTCCGGCAATAATCGCGGAAAATACCAGTAGAAAAAACAAATATGGATGCCTTCGGGAAAACATGGATTCACTCACCTGATATTATTATTTTAATACAGACGTATCGTATTTGTTAAAAATAAACATAGGGATGAAGCAGAATAAATCCTGTTTCATCCCTATGATATCATTCACTTACCGCAATAATTCGACGGTTCTGCTTAAATCAAAAACAAGATATCATCAAACAGATATTTCGACCGTTTATACAACCGGATCTTCATCCTGCACCGGTTCTGCATCAACAGATTCATCTGCGGCAGGTGCGTCATCTGCTGAATCCTTCGGAGATGCTGTTTCTTCGGCAGGTGTTTCTTCTTCAGCAGGTGTTTCTTCTGCAGCAGGTGTTTCTTCTGCCGTAGGTGTTTCTTCGTCAGCATCAACTATTTCATCTGCCGAATCCTCCTGAATTTCTTCAGCAGGAACGTCTGCGACTGTTTCTACTTCTGCAACTGTTTCTACTTCTGCAACTGTTTCTACTTCCGCGACAACTGTTTCTTCAACAGCCTCGACATCCGCTTTTTCTGCTTTAGCCAGTTTGGCCTGTCCGTTCAATTTCTCCTGGAGATTCTCTTTTAAAATCGCACCAAAACTGGACGGGGCCGGCTGGGATTTATTGACATATTCTTCAAGGATCGACTGGTCATCATCATCGTTGCCCATGCGTTTAATGGACAACCCGATACGCCTGTCGTTTGTATTAATATTCATTACCTTGGCTGCCAATGTATTGCCCACTGCATACTGACCGACCGGGGTTTTAATTTTTTCTTTGCTGATCTCGGAAACATGCACCAGTCCTTCAATGCCCTCTTCCAGTTCAACAAAAATACCAAAATCAGTAATATTGGTAATCGTCCCATTAATTTCAGTTCCCGTCGGATAACGTTCCGCAACGGATTTCCATGGATCATCTTCAAGCTGCTTAATCCCGAGTGAAAAGCGCTCGTTTGATTTATCAATGTCTAAAACTCTCGCCTGAACAGTATCGCCTTTTTTGTACATTTCAGACGGGTGTTTAATGCGTTTGATCCAGGATATGTCAGAAATATGGACCAGTCCATCAATATCATCATCAATACCAATAAAAATACCGAAATCAGTAATGTTTTTTATTTTTCCTTCGATGGTGGAGCCAATGGGATATTTTTGACTGATCATCTCCCAGGGGTTCGGACTGATCTGTTTCATGCCCAGGGAAATCCGACGATTTTCCGGTCGGATATCCAGAACGATCGCTTCGACGATTTCACCCGCTGTCACCACTTTAGACGGGTGGCGGACTTTGCGGGTCCAGGACATTTCAGAGACATGAATCAATCCTTCGATGCCGACTTCGACTTCGACAAAAGCGCCGTAATCCGTGAGGCTGACAACCTTACCATTGACTCTGGTACCGACCGGATATTTTTCTTGTGCGGTTGTCCAGGGATCCGGAACCAGCTGTTTCATTCCCAGAGAGACTCTTTCATTTTCCTTGTCAAATGACAACACTTTCACGTCAATGGTATCACCGACACTATGCAATTCAGAAGGATGCTTTACCCTGCCCCATGAAATATCAGTTATATGCAACAGACCATCCACGCCACCGAGATCGACAAAAATGCCGTATTCCGTTATATTTTTAACCACACCTTCCAGAACGCTTCCTTCTTCAATGGAAGCCAAGGTGGTAGCACGTTTTGATTCACGCTCGGCTTCTAAAATCGCCCGTCTTGAAAGAACAATATTATTTCGTTTACGATTGAATTTTAACACTTTAAAATCAAATGACTGCCCAACCATTTCATCAAGATTACGAATGGGACGTAAATCGGCCTGAGATCCGGGAAGAAATGCCTGGACACCGACATCTACTGAGAATCCGCCTTTTACACGATTGGTGATAACCCCTTCGATGGTACCGTCTGCGTCATGAATTTCCTTGATTTCTACCCAGACCTTGACTTTAGCAGCCTTTTCTTTTGAAAGGATGACACGTTCTTCATCTTCATCCCACACTTCAATCATGACCTCAACCTGGTCATTTAATTTGACGTCCACATTCCCGTTTTCATCTTTAAACTCATAAATGGGAATCTGGCCCTCTGATTTATAGCCGACATCAACTAGCACATGATCTCTGTCAACAGAAATTATCGTGCCGATAACGACTTCTCCCTCTTCAAACTGCTTGAGGCTTTCTTCATACATTGCCATCAAGTCTTCCATGCTTTGATCGGAATCATCATCCGCTATGGCAACGTCTGCTGCCAATTGTGAGGGATCTTCCATCTCTGCATCTGTGTTGGTCTGATCATTTTCAGAATTGTTTTCAAAATTTTCCATTAAATATTTTCTCCTTTAGCCGATTTTTTTTATACCGACCGGCGCAGGCGCTGGAGTCGGTATATCCAAATTTAAATAACAAACCTGATTTCAAAAAACAACATATAAATTTGATATCTCCGTAAAAAAAACAATGGGGAATGAAAAGATGCCTTTGAAATTAAAAGATCGCGTAAAAAAGGCAAGAAAGTGTCCACTAAAGCCATACCACCGCATCTCTCATTGTCCTTGCAAGACACACATATATCTGGCATTATGGATAAATTTAAATCAACTGGGCTGAAAATCCTTATTGAAGCACCTTTCTGACTCTGCGGCACCGGACCTATAGACAATTTGAACAAAAACTGAAATTAAAATGTGCAAGGCTATCTATGACAAAAGGCTAAACCGGAATGGAGGGCACCATCATGAAGAGTATCAAGCAGTCAATTGAAAAATGGAAAAATCATTCAAACAAATTCGCCGCAGTCCGCATCTGCATCCTCGCGCTTGTCATATGCCTGATGCCCCTAATATCACCGGCATCATCGTCGTCGTCATCATTGGGCGCTGAAAGTCAATCCGGCGAAAAAATATTTCATCAACTCTCTTCCATGGCCAGAGGAAATGGGGATGCCGGCTTATTTAATGAGTTAAATACAGAATCCCGAAAATTAAACTGGGTTGACGCTGCTGAAACGGAATTTGTCGGGAACCTCCGCATCCTGAAACCGAATGCAGACACCATTCAAACCATCTATCTTTTACGAAAACTCACCGGTGAGATTTATATTCTATCACTACCTGATGATCCTGGCTTGCTGGAAGAAAATGCAAACTCTTTTTATGCCGGGCTGGATAAAAAATATGAAAGCAAATTGGACATCAAAGCCGTTACCATGACAGGATCGGTTGATGGCCGGACATACGCCTTTGCCCGATTTACAGAAACACCTCAACCGCTTCTGCTCGATAAGATATTTAAAATCAGTATTATCCTCATGCTCTTTTTTGTCATGGTGGGAATGGGCATGACATTGACCTTCAAAGACTTTGCACTGGTGTTCACAAAACCACGCGGCATCATTATCGGTGAAATCCTGCAGTTTGGCCTAATGCCGTTTCTGGCATTTTGCCTGGGCCATCTTCTGGGATTCTATGATCAGTATCCGTATATTTTTGTCGGAATGATTCTGATTACCGCCATACCCGGCGGCGTCACGTCAAACATCATGACCTACTATGCCAAAGGGGATCTGGCCCTTTCCATATCACTGACCTCTTTTTCAACCGTTTTTTCGATCATTTTTACACCGCTCCTGCTGGCCCTCTACTGTGCCAACATGCCGGAAGTGATTATCCCGGTTAAGCTTGTTGTGCAGACAATCCTAATCCTGGTGATCCTACCGCTTATTATCGGCATGACGGTCCGCACCAAGTGGTCCGGTTTTGCCCAAAAAGCGACACCGTTTTTTTCCGTTTTAGGGATTATCGCGCTGCTTGTCCTGATCATCGCCGGGATTTTCAGCAATCTGCATATATTTGCCGATACAACACGATACGGCCTCAAATTCTATTTAACAGTCTTTTCCCTCACGTTTATAGGAATGCTGTCCGGCATCGGATTTTCAAAACTATTTGGGATTAACAATTTTCAGACAAGGGCCATCTCTCTTGAAACCGGCTTGCGAAATGCCGCGCTCGCCATGACCATTGCACTTTTAATCCAGGATGCGATGGGGGATTTTTACAGCTCCATGTTCGTTACTTCAGCCCTGTTCGGACTAGTGATGTATATAGCCGGCGTGATTTCGATTGCTTTGTATAAACCATTATTACCGGTGCCGGTTGAAACAGATTAGAAGGTTGTTGAAACAAAGAACTAGTGGTTGAACGAAAAGTCTCCAGATTGCACTTTTTTTGTCATCGAGGGAGGCACGACCGAAGCGATCTCATTATCAACAGGGGATTACTTTGTCGTTCGTTCCTCACTCCGCGTAATGACAACCATGATTTAGAGGTTTTCGTTCAGGCACTAACTATGAAATTCACCATGTTCATCAGTATCATCCTGTCGGTACTCTTTGGCATGCACTATGCCTTTTTTCGGAGCATCATCTGTTTCTTCAATATTTCCAATCCGTATTTCCATTTTTTCATCAATACGATGATGGTGCTGCTGACCTTTTCATTTATTTCCGCTTTTTTTTGGCTGCACTTACACGGCTACGGTTGGACTGTCTGGTTTTACAGGCTTTCCGGTGCGTGGATGGGATTTTTGATACATTTCCTGATTGCTGTTGTCGTGATATGGATAATCATCGGTATTGCCGGACTGACTGGATTTTCAATACACAAACAGTCCATTGCCGCAGTTATTTTATTGGCTGCCACAGGTTATTCTGCTTTCGGTGTCTGGAGTTCGTTTCATCCCATAATCAGAGAAATCAAAGTTCTGATAAAACATTTGCCTGAAAACTGGGAAGGGAAAACGATCATTCAGCTTTCAGATGTTCACCTGGGCCATATTTACGGAAAATCATTTGCAGACCGACTGGTCAAACAGGTTAACGGCCTGAACCCGGAATTGGTTCTGATCACCGGTGATTTATTTGACGGTGTCGACGGACCATATGAATCTTTTATCGAATCAATCAATCGATTGGATTCAAAGCATGGTGTTTTTTTTGTTACCGGCAATCACGAGCACTATGCAGGTATCAAAAAAGTTTTAAAAATTTTAAAAAAGACCCGGATGCGGGTGCTGGATAATGAAATAGTCGACATCGACGGGCTTCAACTTTTGGGAGTAAGCTATCCGGGCATTCATCGCATTGAGGATATCACCAACCTGGATAAAAATGAAGGTGCGGAAACCACAAGAATTTTAATGTTCCACACACCAACCAATCTGCAAAAAAACATGGGAGGGCGTGCGAAACGCCATGTCAGTACCTACTGGAAGCCGGATACATCGTTTGCCTTAAACAAAAAATTGCATGTCGATCTTCAGCTTTCCGGGCATACCCATCACGGGCAGATATTCCCCTTCAATTTTGTGACACAATGGCTTTTTCAGGGATACGATTACGGACTGAATCGAAGCGGAGATCTACAGATTTATACCACATGCGGCACCGGTTCCTGGGGTCCGCCCATGCGTTCTCCCATTCGGCCGGAAATTGTTCTGATCCGGCTCTATGGGGAAAAACAGGACATCCACTAAACTGTTAATGCTCAGCCATGAGAAATGGGCATTGATGGATTTAACAAAAGTATTCATAGGTTTATAAATATATAAATATAAAGGGCGTCCCGTCTCCCCACTGCTGCGGCTTCCCTTGATTGCCAAACGCGAGATGACAGAGGAAGTGGAACGCCGCGCCCGGGAGACGTTTCAGCGGCTCAGGATTCGGGACACCCGAAACGCCACCGGCATTCTTATTTATGTCTCACTTTACGAGCATATGGTGCATGTTGTGGGAGACGACACCATCAGCGCCAAACTGTCACAGGATGACTGGGAGGAACTCACCGGGATCATTATCGCCGGTTTTAAAGACGGTCAACCGGCGGAGGGAATACGCAACGGCATCCTGCGCGGCGGTGAACTTCTGGCCCGGCATTTTTCCATTGAACCGGGCGACCGGAACGAACTGGTCGACAAACTTCACCTGATCGACTGAAAAGGCAATGGATTTACTTTTCCGGACAGGGGGTGGTCAGCAGAAAGGCGGGGCCCCCATCATTGACGAAGTAAACTGTCACCTGAATTCTTATTTTTATTGATATGCTTTTTCCATATCCTTAATTTTTACAATAATTTCATTAACTGTTTCTTTTAGCTCCCCGCCCATTTTTAAATACTCGTTGGGAAATTCATCTTTCATAAAATGCATTAACGCATAATACACCGGCTTGAAACGGTCTTTGAACTTATGGGAATTTTTATTAAATATGTTTAAGGCCAAATGATACTGTTTTTTGGCAATCAAAAGCATTAAAAACAGGCTGACATCTTGCGCATAATCTTCAAGAAATTCTTTATCCTTTAAAAAATTTTCCGCAACCTCAATGCCTTCTTTGAATTGATTGTCCCATAACTGGATAGTGGCAAAACCAAAAGTATTGATAATGTCAGTTTTTTTTTGATAAGCTTTTTTGGATAATTCAATTGATCGAGCTTTATTTTTATTTTGTTCAAAATATATCCATGCATGGTGGTAATCAATTTTACCCTGTTTTAATGCATTAAGATGACGGTGAGCCCGGCTTCCCAGTTCTTTTTCATCACACCAGATTTGCAAAAATTCGACAATAAAGCGGACCCTATGTTCATCCCACTTTCGCCCCAAACGCATCAGGTACCAGATATTAAAAAACCGTTCGTAGATTCGGTATAAATTGTTTTTGGTATTT
The DNA here is from genome assembly GCA_021162325.1 of Desulfobacteraceae bacterium. Taxonomy (GTDB): domain Bacteria; phylum Desulfobacterota; class Desulfobacteria; order Desulfobacterales; family Desulfosalsimonadaceae; genus SURF-3. The sequence goes on from JAGGYV010000314.1 coordinate 17,477, forward strand.
GTTTTTTCCTTTTCAATAATATGGAATTTTTCCAACTGTCCCAGCTGGGCGGACACGGCCTTGCTTTGTATTCTTGTTTTTTTGGCAATCTCTTTTGTGGTGACCGCATCCCAGTTTAACGCGATGAAATCGACAATCTCCTGCTGCTGAGCGGAAAGCTTATCCATCCGGTGCTTATACAAAGGTGTTACGCTGTCGAGTATTTTTTCCAGATCCTTAAACGCATTGCCGTTTTCATCGTCAACAAAAATTTCAAAAAGAATAATAATGGTCCGGATAACACCGCCGGTCAGCCTTCGCAATGCTTCAATCCGGCCGGGCTGGTTTTTGACAATATGATTGACCCGGTCTTTTTTGTAATGCCGGCCCAACCCCAGCAATAATTTTTTGGTTTCTGTAGTAGTTAGCCCCTTGAGATACGGCATCTTAAAAAAATGGTAAAAAGGCTTTCCATAATCATGATGAAACTCAAGACTCACGGAAGAGGCGCCGATTACCCGAATTTCCGCTGACTCCATAAATACTTCCCTGAGCCGGTGATGTTCTTTTTTTGAAAATTTTTCAAACATTTCATCAATATTATCGATAAACAGAATCAGCTTTTTTTTATGCTTAATCAGCGTTCTTTCCAGGAGTTCAAAACACTGGAATTCATAATCATCATCATAATCCAGTTCCTGCATTTTTTCATAAAGGCCATTTATTTCATTGCCTTCATCCAGATATTCCGCGATTGATTCCCACATTTTAAATAACTTGGTAATGCTGTACTGCTCTTCATTAAAGATGACCGGAATCATTCGGTTTGAAAGTTTCGGGTCATTTTTAATTTCATAGGCAATGCGCAGGAGCATCGTTGTTTTACCCTGCCCCCGGTTTCCCTGGATAATGTAATGCTGTTCCGGATGCTGCATTTTTGATTTTTTAATATCGTCAAAAATATCTCTAAATAGCTTTGCCCTGACAACAAAATTTTCAATCAACTCCTGTTTTGATTGCAACGCCGGATTGTATATTTTGGGTAAATCAACTGGCGACATTTTGCCTCCACCACATTCTTAATATTGGCGAGTTAAAGCGATACATTTTCTTATCATCACTATTATTGATATAGCCGTCATAAACCAGAGCCCCGACAAGATCCTTGAATGTATCTTCAACCTTGTATTTAACTGCGATATTATGAATTTCAGCCGATCCGATGGTTTCATTTTCAGAAACTATATTTAAAATCTGTTTGGAAAAATTGTAATCATCGCCTTTCATGGTTGTCCGGAGCCGTGAGTGCCAGTGCTCGAAATGATTTCTCTGACCCAGCATATTTTTAAATACTTGATCAATATCTGCTATCGCAATGCTTTTCAGATTTTCATCACGATGCAGATCTTTTAAACCCTCTATGGACAGTTGAATATAAAAAGGAATCAGCCATTCGATTTTTTTAAGAATATAATCAATTAACGGATCGGATAAATCAAACGGGACATTTTTTAAAAATCGCTTGACCAGATCTTTTGCTTCAATGGGTTTGAGTGGCGGGATGACGAGGCGGGACAAATCATTGATAGTTTTTGGGGCATTCATTTTACCGACAATATTTTCAAGACCAATGGAGCCTGTATAAATAAATTGGACATGTTGACTCACTTCATCATCCTGCCTTAGCTCCCGGTTACTGTGCATAAAATGTCTGCCAGCTTGTTCCCCTTCGTCAACAATTATATTTTCAAGGGTCTGGGGGAATTCATCCAACATGATGATGAGTTTTCCTTGTCCCGGCTCAATGGATTTTAAGATATTTGAAAGCATCTCAAAATAATTCAAATCATCTTTGACACCAAACTCAACCCCGTCTTTTCCGATTTTTGTAATCGACGGCATGTGTTTTTGGATAAACGCTGAAATCTTTTTTGAAGATTTGATCGCATCGGCTTTTAAAACCTTGTTGACCACTCTTCTGAAAAATTCATTTTCATTATTTATCGATTCCGTATCCAGAAACAGAAAATCAAAATTGTTTTTCGGGTTATCCTTTAAGTAATACATTACAGACGTTTTTCCAACGCGCCGGGGAGCGGCAATCAGGATATGATTCCCCGACTCAATCAAGTCCCAGGCCTTGCTAATGATATTTTTTCTAAAATAAAAATTTTCTCCCCTGGCAGGGGCTCCGGCATTAATATTCATATCTCACTCCTTTTTGACAATAGATTCATTGTTAAAATAAATGACAATAAATTTATTGTCAACAAAAATAATTCGCTCTCTGTTCTATGACCACAAATTTTGTATTCCAGAAAGTCTGGCTTAAAAAACAAATGAGAAATAGCAAAATAGCACGGACCAAATCAAGCATTTGAAAATTTTGGAAAATATAAAAATTTCAGGACAGCTTACTTAATTATCCGTTGTTGAAAAACTGTAAAACGAGTGGGCAAAGGATCGAGGGAGACTCGGGCAACTAACCTCACATGTTATCCATAATTTTACAATACCCCTATGATTTTACACCATTTTTTGCCAAAGAGTGAACGCCGGGGGGAATCCCATTGCAGCACAGCCGAGAGCAGCTGGATTCCATGGGAAAAGGGAACAAAGTGTTTGAGCGGCCGAATGGCAATTTGCTTTGAATATAAAAAAATATAACTCAAGCCGATATCAAAACATTTCGAATAATAAAGCGAGTTTTTGATCCCGCCATGGAAAACTGCGGATCGAGGGAACGTGATGCAGGGCGGGCTTTCTTTTGCTACTTTGCTTTGCCCGCCAAAAAAAAATAGAGAATGACTGCAAGGTACTATCCGCGCCTAATGCCACACATCCCGTTTATTAAATATGATAATGCTTAACATGAGAAACACAAAGACGGAACCTGTAGAAACGCCAATGGTCCACCCGGCATATCGGGCCCAGTCCACATAAATACCTTCCACCAGCTTTGCCATATTGTCGATGGGCAGAAACAAGTATTTTGTAAAAAGGTACTTTTGAAACAGGTTCATCTGGGAAAGAATCTGCATGAAAAAGTAGATGACAATAGCGGTGGCCACCGCCCCGCCGGACCCTTTGATCAGGATGGAAATAAAACAGCCAAAGGCAATCAGGGCGATCATGGCAATCACCGTAAGAGCCATCCCGCCGAAAAAAGCTGTCGACAGCTCTGATGCGGAAAACAACAAATAGTCGCCTTCCTTGATGGCCACCAGGCCGCCGAAGAAATGACCGAGCGCAAGACTGATAAAATGATAAAAAACGACGAGTCCGGTACTCAAACAAACCAGTGCGATGAATTTTCCGAGAATAAAATTACGGCGCTTCACATCCCGGACCAGTATATTTTTAGCGGTTCCCGAGGCAATTTCTTCGGAAAGGGTCATCGAAGAATAGGCTAAAACAATCAGCGCCAACAGCTGAAGACAGATTTTAAGAGAAAAGATGGCTACCTGGAAACCAGTTCCTAAATCATCGTTGGCAAGACGGGCTGAATGCTCAAAAAAAGCCGCACCGATTTGAATTGCGAAAATAGCCAAAGCAATCCCGATCGCTGACCGCTTGTGGAACACTTTTTCCAGTTCAATTTTTACTAATATTGGAAGTTTATTCATAATATTCTCATTAGTTTCTTATCTCTGATTTTTGTGTTTTTTTGCAAACTTTTTTAAAAACTCAAAAAGTGTGAAGTGACTAAAGTGATCTAAAGTGCCTAACGTTGTGGACTGCGCAAAACGCGCAATCATTTTTAATATAAAAATTGAAAATGCCGAAGGCATTAACCATAACTTTAGCTCACTTCAAACTTTAGTTCACTTTTAACTTTTCCGGTTTATCCGGGTTAGGCTTTAATTGGTTATCAAAATCTGTACCTTCCCCTTTTCTTCAGTTACGGCACTGGGTGTAAAAATCATAACCACATCACTTTTGGCATCGGCATTCACCTTGTAGGGCTTCACCATCAGTCCATTGTTCGGTATTTCAATTTCAAATTCAACATCTGGATCTTCTCTGGGTACACCGTCTTCCGGTGCATAGTGGACCTTCAACATTCCGTCTTGTGAACGCAGAAAATCCCTGCGCCCGTTTCCGTTAAAATCTCCGCCAAAGGTGGAGACCGGAAATCTTCTGCCCTTTGTATCCAGTTCAAACGTGACTTCCAGCTCAAAATCAGGTTTTTTGCGATATTGACCTGAATCGTCCATCACATACCATAAAACCATTATTTCAACATCACCGGAGATCAGCATGGATATAAAATTAAACACACCGATTTCAATGATCGGTATATAGATATCCATCTTGCCGTCATTGTTCAGATCCACAATCTTGCTGTAAATCTGGAGCCCGCGGTTAATAATAATATGGTCCGGTACTTTATTAAAAATCCCGCCATTGTTGGAATTTTCAGGATCTTCATGCCCGAAAAAGACCTGGAACTGTTTTTTGGGATTTAACGCGCCGCCTTTCATTGAAAACTTCTCAACGACCATGTCCAGCAACCCGTCATCGTTCAGGTCGGTTAATGAGGTGACCCCGATTTTGTCTTTTAGCCGGTCGCGTTCGTGCAAACGACCAGGGCCGCTCATCGAGGTATAGGCCAGTGTTATGTCAAAATCAAAAGCAATAACCGCTGAATCGGCATTTGAAAATTGTCCGCCATCATTTTGAAAAAATACTTTAAGGTGATTACCGTGCACCGTGACAATATCGTTAAGCTGATCCCTGTTGTAGTCAAAAATAATGGTATTGGGGGTTAAAAACGTGGAAATCAGACTCCGACAGGCACCGTGTAACGACTTGATACTGTTTTGCATCGGACAATCCAGCGTTGCGGTCATTGTATATGTGCCGGCTGCCGGCTTATCTTCTGCCGGCTTATCTTCTGTCTGTTTGTCATCCGGCTGTTTGTCGTCGGGCTGAATGTCGTCGGGCTGTTTGCTGTAAATGACATAATGATGAAATTGCGGGATCAGGATTTCCTCAACCCCGTCATTGTTCAGGTCACGGGCAAAATTCAGACGCTCTAAAAACGTCTGATCCGGAAGCTTAAAAATCGACGGTGTTTCAATAAACAGAACGGGGACCACATCATAGCGCCCATCAATTATTTTGTAATAAAAAATCCCTTCGCTTTTAAAAAAAAGAATTTCTTTACCCGGAGTAGAATCGATATCCGCAACATCATACACCACGGCATCAGGTGAGATTTCAAACCGATAGTCTGCCTGCTTGTTAAACCCCTTTGCGTGCTGATAAAAAACGGAAAAATAACGGGAGATACTTCCATTTTGACGTATGGCATGAAAAAACAGGCCGTCGTTTAAGCCGTCCGCGTTTAAGTCTTCAATGACGCAATCGATATAGTCGCCTTCAACGTTTAAATCATAAACAGTGAAAAAATCTTCATTTGATTTTGCGGCTGATAATAGTGGCAAACAGAGAAGACAAAAAAGAAAAACTGCCAGGAACAGGGGGAAGCATCGCTCGCTTAACATTGATTTTCCTTTTCGATTAATTTCAGAAAATAATCTTCCAGGGTCTGAACACCGTGCTCTCTCAGCGCATCGATCGCATCTGCGGCCAGTATTTTACCTTCATGAATAATGACGGCATGCGTGCATATTTGTTCGATTTCTGAAAGTAAGTGGGAAGAAATAAAGATGGTCATTTTTTCCGTTTGGGCCAGGTGCTGGATCAGGTTCTTTATTTCTTTTCTTCCCAGCGGGTCCAGCGCGTTGGTGGGTTCGTCCAGAATCAGGAATTCGGGCTGGACCAACAGCGCCTGACCGATCCCTAATCGCTGCCGCATGCCCTGGGAAAATTCGCCCACTTTAATATCTGCTGATCCGGACAATCCAACGATTTTTAAGATATGATCAATATCAACGACTTTGTTCTGCTGCAATCGGGTTAACAGCGCATAATTTTGCCGGGCCGTTAAATAATTATAAAACGCAGGGGCTTCAAACATAATACCAAGTTTTTGAAAAACCGCTGAGGAAGTGCCGTTCATAAGCACACCTTGGATTTCAACGGTCCCGGATGTCGGCGCCACAAGACCGGCAATTATTTTGATTGTTGTCGACTTGCCGGCACCGTTAGGGCCTAAAAATCCGGTAATACCGCCTTTCGGAACCTCAAAATTCAGACTTTTAAGGACACTCTTTTTACCAAACGTCTTGCAGAGGTTGGTAATGCGTAACGCAGCCTTTTGATTCAACTTGCCGGTGATCGGTCGGCATTCGGATTCTTGATTCATTATAAATTTCTACCCGCTATCATAGAAGTTATTTTATTTTGCTTTCGTCTATTTCCGTCGATGACATTCACCACACAGAATAGGGCCGGTTTTTTGTTTCAGATGACAACCGCTGCATTGCAAGTGGTATGAACGAATCAGGCGACAGGTGAATTGTGCCCGCCAATTTTTTCAATATATAAAGTAGCACATTCTTTCTTTTTTTTTTTAGAAAAAAATATCCGCAAGAAAAACCAATTTACTGATTATTCGATTAATCAACCCCGGATATTTCTATTGCATGAAAAATCAAATAAATGGTATCTGATTGGCATCA
>JAGGYV010000183.1 GCA_021162325.1 Desulfobacteraceae bacterium
CTACAGTGTAGGTGTCCTATTCACATTATTCAATGCTATATTAAAAACACTTTTTTATAAATGAGAATTTAATTCCCCGCCATTTTGAAGTATTTTTTCCCAGCCAATTTCAGGACAAGAACCAGCCAGTTATCTAATTTTGTATTCACTCAAGGGGTGTTGACTATCGTTTAACTTATTAATGTTACAGTTACTTTGGTCTAATTGTAAGTCATTGAAATAATTAAAAATGAATCTATCTTTTTTTGTTTATATGTGTTATGCTTTCTCGTATGAAAACAAAACGTCCATTTTTAGATAATGACTGGCTGACAACTCCAGAACCGGTCAAGCAATATATTATTTCTCTGGAGCATACCATTGCTTTGCTCATAAAAAAAGTGAAAACGCTGAAAAAAAACTGAGAAGCTCGAAAGTTCCGTTAATAAAAATTCTCAGAATTATAGTAAACCACCATCCTCTGACAGCCCATTTAAGAAACCAGAGAATAAACGCAAAAAGAGCAATATCAATCATGTCGATAAAACGTCATGGTTCCAAAACGGAACACTCAATTGGCTGTGGGTAATGGCAAACAGCACAGTCAGTTATTTTATAATCCACAAGAATCGATCCAAAAAAGCGTTTTTCGAATTAATTCAGGATTGGACGGGCATCCTGGCAAATGATAATTTACGGCACCTATGTGAAAAGGATGCATCTCCGGCAGACATGTCTTGCTCACTTGATCCGTAAAGTAAAGGGATTATCTGAAAAAAAAGATCAGGTTTCTCACCATTTTGGCCAGAGGATTGTAAAAGAACTGCAATTACTTTGTCACTGGGCAAAAGACCCGCCGGACGAAAAACAGTAGCAGAAATTTTATCAACGCTTCATCGATCTGATATTTGATCACCACCAGGAAAAAGGCGAATCAGGCGCATTAGCACGATCCCTGATCAGGCATATAGACTCGTTATGGGTATTTCTATAAATCAGCGGAGTTAATCCGACAAATTTCATGGACCGGTTTGACAGAATCTCTTTTGTGGATTACGCGCTAACGCGCTAATCCACCCTACAGGGAAGTGCAACGAAATATATCACTTATAGGGTAAAACCCGGCCTTCCCGGCAGAAGTTATTTGTTGATACAGTGATGCGAAGCGCCATCCAAAAGCTTTTTACGAAGCCGTCCAATTTAAGCTGGCTTGGTTAGGGGAGAATTGTTATCCCCTGAACATGTACAAAAAATCAATTCAGCACCGAACAAAAAAACCGGCCCTTTTCCCTTGACTCTTCTCCTTTATTTTATCTATATTTCTTATATTAAGCAACACCGGCAGGGACTGTCCCATAGGGTAAAATAACCTGGCATTTTTATACCTGATATCCTCTCTGCCGCCCATCAGAAATGAGCATAACGCCTAAACCGGAAAAGTCAAAAATGAACTGAATTGAATAATGCATTCCATGCCGACATGAAATCATTATTATTTTGTTTCAAAATTTTAAAAAGAGGTCAACAATGATGGAAACACAAAAACATAAATTTTTTGAAAAAGCGCTTGAAATCGGCAGACCGCCGAATATCGTATCCCTTTTCCCTCATTCAAAAGCCCTCATTGTCAGCGGCAAATTCATTGACCGGGGCATGCTTGCCAAAGGCAATGCCATTTCGATAGCAGCAAACGGGAGAAATTTGTTTGTCATCCAGGGGGCGCTGAAAGCCGCGCAACGGGCCAATTCGGCAATCATCATTGAAATCGCAAAATCCGAAGGCGGCACGGGTGCTTATTGTGCGGTTAATTACTGGAACATGGCCAGACTGGTGGACAATATCTGCAACCAGTTCAATATCACCATTCCTGTGGCCATCCATGCGGATCACTACGGCATCAAGGGTCCGGCGGATATTGATACGGCCAAAACGGAAATTCCCTCCATGTTTGATGCCGGCATGACGTCCATCGCTATTGATGCCTCCCATTTGCCGGATGACCAAAACCTTTCGGCCAACATTGCAATTAACCCGTATATTCCCAAGTGGGCGGGATATGAAACGGAAGTCGGTGAAATAAAAGGAACAGAAGGCCTTTCAACTGTTGAAGAAGCAACGTTTTTAATCCAGGGGCTGAATGCACATGATATTTTTCCGGATTGGATTGCCTTAAATAATGGTACCACCCATGGCCTTGAAGCAGCGTCCGAAGGAATCCAGATCGATTTGACCGCACAAATTCACGCGGCCCTGAAGCCATATAACGTATCCGGTGCCCAGCATGGGACATCTGGCAACAGTTCTGAGCGGTTGCAGCAGATTGTCGCAAAGACCCGGACCACCAAGGCGAATGTCGCGACCGCGCTTCAAATGATTTCATGGGGACTGACAGTCAACGACTATGGGAATGCGCAGTTAGACGAAAACGATAATTTTATCAAACTCGACAATGAAGGCATGACGGGTAAAATATGGGAAAAGATAACTGCCTATGCCGACGCCCACGGCCTGAAAAAAGGCGATTATAAAAAGCTCAACCTGCCCTTTGAAAACCATTTCCTGGCACAACCTATTGAAGTCAGGGAAAGAATGGCCCGGCGCGTTGAAGACTTCATCTACAACATGCTGGCGAATGTATTTAACAGCAAAGACACGGCGGATTTTGCCATTGATGCGATCATCAAGGCCGGTTCCTATGATCCCGGCCCAAAAGGGACACGCATTGAAAATCCAGACCAATGGACACCGGAAAAAATTACTGAACGGGCGGCGGCCATTGACAGTGACAAGGGGCCCGAAGGCGATTTTGACGATTAAATAATGATGGCTTCGTAAAAAGTCCAAATTCTTTGTTGCGTTGCATCCTTCGTCTCTTCAAAGTACGCTAAGTACGAATTATCACTCAGGATTTGCGCGCCTCGCCAATTTTAAGATTTGGTGGAACTTTTTTCTTTGCCATCGAAATCCGACTTTTTACGAGTTTGTCGATAATGATAAAAAAAAAATATTGCCATTTTTGTGGATACCGGCTGA
>JAGGYV010000028.1 GCA_021162325.1 Desulfobacteraceae bacterium
ATGAAAGATGAATGCGTCAGATGCCACGATTCCACAGGGCGTTTCCTGAAGAAAAAGGGGAGGGGAAATGAAAAAATGTATCATGGGACTTGCCGGGCTTTTGATTATTTTATTTGCAGTGACGGCCGATTCTGCCGTTTATGATGATGAAGCGGTTTGGATTAATCCGGCCTGGCGTTACCTGATTACCCCGGATGACCTGATTCCCCTTGATACGTCTGCCGCCATTCGTGAAAAATCCGTTCGTGCTCTTGCCACGGAAATCTGCTATTCTTATGAGGATGTTGTTTTACTGTTAAACGACAAGTTTCGAAATCGCGTTACTGGTTCTGATTCTGATTTTTTATTTAGTATGGAGTATAATTTTATCTATGATGATGTGGAATCGATTCTTGCGCAGGCGGAAGAAGATGCCATAGGAAGTGATGATTACCTGGATTTTTCCATCCAGGGAAATTCAAAAACCTGGTCCGGGTATGATGGAAATGTGACGGTGATTTATTCAGTTACTTATCTGGTGGACAATGCCAAGGAACAGGAGGTGGATGTCCGGGTAGATGAGATTCTTGGTTCCATTATAACGATTGGCATGAATGATGAGGAAAAAGAAAAGACCATCCATGACTGGATTGTTGCCAATGTGGAATATGATTTAACATACGAGGCGCACAGCGCCTGGGCGGCCCTGTTTCTTGGGCATACCGTGTGTCAGGGATATTCTTTGCTGACCTGCAAAATGCTTCAAAAATCAAATATTCCCGTTCGCATCGTTAACAGTGAACCCATGAATCATGCCTGGAATATGGTGTATCTGTGTGGTCACTGGTATCATCAGGATGCGACCTGGGATGATCCGGTTCCCGATGTTCCGGGGCGGGTTATATATACCTATTTCAATCTTTCGGATCAGGAGATATCCGGCGGGGACAAGCCTCATTACAGCTGGTCCGCTGATGCACCTGAAGCCCCGATTCCTTACCTGGAAGGGGTGTGTGATGGGGATACTATTTTATCCGTAAGTCCGATCAGTCGGAATGTGCCAAAGGAAGCGGGAACCACCACGTTTAGTGTTTCAAACACAGGCACCGGAACCATGAACTGGACAGCAGCGGTGACGTCGGGAAACAACTGGTTTGCGATTACGTCCGTGGCAAGCGGAAGCAACAGCGGCACCATCACCTGCGCCTTTGATGCCAATACAAGTACGTCTTCACGCGCTGGAATGATTCAGGTGACGGCTGATGGTGCGACCGGCAGCCCAGTGGATGTGACGGTGATTCAGGCGGAAAGCCCGGCGGTAATGCTGACGGAATTAAGCATCAGCGGTCCGGTATCCATCAATGAAAACAGCACCGCGACCTACACGGCCATTGCGAGCTGGAGCGATGGGACAACAAGCACGGTGACGCCGTCATGGAGCGAGAATTCTACATATGCGTCAATAAACGGATCAGGAGTAGTGACAACAACATCCGTGCCCAGCGATCAGACACTGACGATTACGGCCAGCTACACTGCCGGCGGCATAACTAAAACAGCAGTAACGTCCATAATCGTGGTGGACGGTGGAAGCGGGGATACTTTCTCCTGCCCGGTCACGGACACCGGGCAGACCAGATGTTATGATGACACGGAAGAAATTCTCTGTCCAAATCCGGGCGAAAACTTTTACGGTCAGGATGCCAGTTATACCATCAATCCGCCGTCCTATACCAAGCTGGATGCCTCGGGAAATGCCCTGCCGGACAATTCTACTTCCTGGAACATGGTGAAAGACAATGTCACCGGTCTTATCTGGGAGGTGAAACAGGGCAAGGATGATGTGGCAAATTATGCCAATCCCTATGACGCAGACAATACCTATACCTGGTATGATCCTAATTCTGCCAGCAATGGGGGGAATGCGGGCACACCCGGCAATGGCACGGATACCGAGGATTTTATCAATGCCATGAATTCGGTTAATTACGGCGGGTATAATGACTGGCGGCTTCCCACGATTAACGAACTTGCATCTCTCTTTATCTATATAGAGTCCGAAACAGCCATCAATACATTATATTTTCCCAATACCCAGATGACCAGGTACTGGTCGTCAACTACTTTTGCAGGCGATAACAGTAATGCATGGGCGGCGGCTTTCAACTACGGTTTTGGCGAGAACGGCGGCAAGGGCAATTTTTGTTTTGTTCGGGCTGTTCGGGGTGGAAACATCCAATCTGTTTTTGTGGATAACCAGGACGGCACCGTGACCGATACTGCCGTCGGCCTCATGTGGCAGCAGGAAACCGCCCCGGGTACCTATGACTGGCGACAGGCGCTGGCCTGTTGTGAAACGCTGATCCTTGCCGGGCATACTGACTGGCGTCTACCCACGATCAAGGAACAACGGGTACTGGTGGACTGGAGCCAATACAGCCCGGCCATTGATAAGGATTTTTTTCCGGATACGCAATTTTCCTGTTATTGGTCGTCTTTAACCATTCCCGGCTCTTCCAATGGTGCATGGTGCATGGATTTTATCGATGGCAATGAATATGGCGGTGAAAAAATTAACACAAACCATGTTCGTGCCGTTCGCGGCGGTCAGTCCGGAACACTGGATGCGTTGGTTATTTTATTGCCAAAACAGGCCTCCACATGGGCGATGGGCGCGATTATGCCCATCCGGTGGGACTCCGCCGGTCTGGGAACCAGTGTCAAAATTTCCCTGTCCCGCCAGGGCGGAGTGGATGGTTCTTTTACCTCCATCATTGAAACCACGCCAAATGATGGCAGCTATGATTGGACGATCGAAGGCGCAGCTTCCGTAAATTGTGTTATTAAAATCGAGCAGTCGGATGATTCCGCAAATTGGGCCGGAGAAGGGTTGTTTTCCATAGCCGAAGCCTTTCAACGGTCAAAACTGGCAGATGTGATTAAAGGATTGCAGGTGTTGGCAGGCGTAGATGTTGATATTGATATCAATGATTCGCTGGTGGATGCCAACCAGGATGGCAAGGTGCAAATGAACGATGTGCTTGAAAATATGCTTAAAATCCAAACACATGATGTCATAAAAACCTATGAAGTGACCGCTGCCGGGAAAATTGAATTTTTCGATGATATATCCGGGGCGGTTATCATTTTTCCAGACGGTGGATCGGGCACATTGACGGTCACGAGAATTGCGAATGATCCGGATGTTGATCCTCTGGAAGGAAATCTGTTTCTTATAGAATTTACGGGTGATGATGATTTTCAGATTTCCTATCCCCGGTCTGATGATGCGGAGCCGCTTGTCTGGGTTTACGGCACCCCCCAACATCCGACTGATTTTTCAATTGAAAAGGACGCCCAATGGATGCCGCTGCCGCCTGTGGATACAACGTCTATGCCGGCGATTTTTGATTTGTACAATCCCGGGGAACCCATCGTTGAAACTGCGAGGATTTCGTTTGCATCAACAAGGCTGAACAACCGGCCGGCGCATTCCTATAAGGTTTATTATCAAAATGCCTTGAAATATAATAACGATGCCTGGAAGCGCAGTGCCCTTCTTTGGGACATTACCAAAAAGACGATTGCGGATATTTGGGCGATTCTTCCCGCTTCGGTCCAGGCGCGGGCGCTAAGCGATTATACGTCCGGTTTAAAACCAAAAGGCGCGTATTCCGGGTGGTCATCATCCTATAATGCATTCAGGTATCTTGCCGGGCTGATCAGAGTCCGCGCCCCGTATTTCTGGTATAATGTTTATGGATCGGAAAATTCTGCTGACGAGGCGGTCGTCGCCCATGAATGCGGTCATTATATATCCCATTTGATCATGGGAGATGACCAGTTTGAAAAGCTTCAGGCTCAGCGAACAAATCCTCATGATGTGGCCGATGTTCACACGAACCGCGATATGCTCGAGGAATATGCGTTTTTTGGGGATTATTTTAAAAATGGCGATAGGATATATAAACGGTGGGATATTATTAACGCGACCCAGTTTTTTAAATGGAAACGGGCTGAAAAAGATCATGTAAAGGAAAAAGATGTTAATCCGACAACCTATAATTGGCCAAATCTTGAAGGGTTCGGCTGCTTTTTTCTTGCACGCCTGCATACCGACAAAAGCGTCATCGTGAGTCATGCGGATATCAATATTGAGGATGAACCGGTTCCGGTTTTTGGACTCGATTTTACCACGATTTATGGATATCTTGCAAAGGGGCCGTTAACGGACAATGAATTATATGATTATGTGGAAAATTCCTTTACCAGCGATCAGAAAGCCAAACTTGCCGTTATGGTCGAAAAAATGGGGTGGTCGTATAACGGTTTTGGGAAAATCGTGGATACGGACGGCAAGGAAGTCGTCAACGCCATGGTCGAAAATATAAGTTCCTACAGTGGCTGGGAGGCTTATAAAAACGGCGGAAGTGAGAAAACCGGTACTGATGGCAAGTTTACCATCAATAGAATTTATCCGGGAACATCAAAACTCAGAGTGTATTATAATCTCAGCGACGACGGCCATTATTTAAATTACAAGGACTTTGATATTGATGCGCCGAAAGAAGATGCCACCCATGTTTCCCGTGATTTTAAAACCCTTGTTGTGGACAAGATTGAAAACAATGAGTTTAATTTTTCTTCCGTAAAAGTCATGATCCATCTCACCTATCCTGTTTTTTATTACAATGAATTGGAATACCAGGGAAATGAGCTTTGCATGAATGCGAATTATAATGATGTCGGATGGGTGAATTTTCCGTCTGAACAGGCCAAGCGTTTTCAAGGCGCGATCTCCGGCAATATTTTTACCGGAACCTGCGCTGATTCGGCATGGGGTCCGGGAACAGGCCAAATCAGCATTACCCTGTCTTCGGACAGAACCCGGATCGAGTCTTTCAATCTGACTTTTTCCAATGGTAATTCTGATATGAATAATTTTACCATCGTGAGCGCAAATGTCAGTGGGGGCGGCGGCGGAAACCCGATTCCACGGACATATTTTATATCCGGATATAAAGCGGAATTTGAAGTAACCGGCAACACGCATAATTATCTAACGAACTTGAATTATGTGATCAAATGCAAGGATTATCCTGAAAAAATCTATGAATTATCTTATAGTAAATCGACCCAGAACCTTTTGTTGATCCGGTTTGAATAAAATGTTATTAGGGCTTTAGTCATTGTTTCGGCCAGCACAATGTCATTCCGGCATGCTTCCCCGATAGAAACATTCGAGGACAAGCTTAGCCGGAATCTATGTTCGGAATAGCACATAACTGGATTCCCGATAGAAACATTCGGGAATGACA
>JAGGYV010000003.1 GCA_021162325.1 Desulfobacteraceae bacterium
ATGAATAACAAGCGACAGATTAAAGACAGGGCGATTAAGTACATCTTTTTTATACTGGCATTTGTATCCATTGCCATTCTCTGTATGATCCTGATTTTTCTGGTCAGGGAAGGAATGCCTGTTTTTGAGCTGGTATCGGTTAAGGATTTCCTGTTTGGCGATTACTGGTATCCGACATCAGGCCCCCCGGATTTTGGCATTTTCCCGTTGATCATTGCATCCCTGCTGGTCACCGTATGTTCCGCAGCAGTTGCTATTCCGCTGGGCGTCATGACGGCCATTTACCTGGCAGAAATTGCCTCACACCGGGTAAAGGAAATCGCCAAACCCATGGTGGAGCTTCTGGCCTCTCTGCCGTCGGTGGTGATCGGATTTTTTGGTATGGTGATTGTGGCCCCGTTTTTACAGGATGTGTTTGACATTCCCACCGGTTTAAATTTGTTTAACGCCTCTTTAATGCTGGCGTTCATGTCTGTTCCGACAATCTGTACCATTTCCGAGGATGCTATCACCAGCGTCCCCATTGAGCTGAAAGAAGCTTCCCTGGCGCTTGGTGCCACCCATTGGGAAAGCATTGTTCGGGTGATTATTCCCGCATCACTGTCCGGGTTGAGCACGGCCGTTATTCTGGGAATGTCCCGGGCCATTGGCGAAACCATGGTGGTCTTAATGGTTGCCGGCGGTGCGGCCATGGTGCCGTCATCCATTTTTGACCCGGTCCGGCCCATGCCGGCAAGCATTGCCGCAGAAATGGCGGAAGCACCGTTTCGGGGGGATCATTATTACGCATTGTTTGCAACGGGCATGGTGTTGTTTGTTTTTACACTGATATTTAATTTTATCGCCGATTATCTTTCAAACAAACACAGACAAGTCGGAGCGTCCACATTGTAGGTCGGGATTCTTTCCCGATAAATGAAAAGGATAAAAAATTGAGTCAAGCAACAATATCATTGGCGCAAAAAACTACCGGCCGCAGAAAATATTCGCAAGCGGTAATGTTCTATTTATTCCGCATCGCAGCGGTGATTAATGCCCTGGCGTTGATGATTATTCTGTTTTTTTTGATTAAAAACGGCTGGCGGGCAATCAACTGGACATTTTTAACCCAACCCCCCATTGATTCCATGACCAAAGGGGGCATTCTTCCCTGCATCGTCGGTACCATCTATTTAAGCATCGGGGCCATGGTGGTGGCGTTCCCTTTAGGGATAGCGTCCGCGATTTATTTAAATGAATATGCCAAACAGGGCTTCATTCTGAGAGTCATTCGTTTCGGTATTAGTAATCTGGCCGGTGTCCCGTCCGTGGTATTCGGACTGTTTGGACTGGCCTTGTTTGTGACATGGATGAAAATGGGGGTGAGTATTTTGTCCGGGGCACTGACGCTTGGATTTTTAACGTTACCGGTGATTATCGGAACTGCGGAAGAGGCATTGCGCTCGGTGCCGGATACATATCGGGAGGCATCCCTCGGACTTGGGGCCAGCAAATGGCAGACGATCTATCGGGTGATTCTTCCGGCTGCGCTGCCCTCTATACTCACCGGTGGCATTTTAGCATTGAGCCGGGCCGCCGGTGAAACAGCCGCCATCATGTTTACTGCTGCCGTGTTTTATACCAAAAAACTGCCGACGTCTGTATTTGACCAGGTCATGGCATTGCCATATCATATCTATGTACTGGCAACCGCCGGTACGGAAATTGAGCAGACCCGTCATCTTCAATACGGAACCGCCCTGATTCTTATTTTTTTGGTTTTGGGGATGAACCTGGTGGCTATTATTTACCGGTCGCGGTTACGTAAAAAAAGGTAATCTTTATTTTTAATTCAAAGAAAAAATACTTTTTTCAAAAGTTAAAACGATTAATTCAGGTTTTAATATGTGGCACAAGACAGGTTTGATCGTTGACAGTAAAAATCATTTCTGTCATGTAAAAAATTCGATTAGCTGGCCTGCAGTAATTGTGATATTTTTTATTAAATTTTTTAAAAACTATAACATCCGGGGGCTTAAGATACTATTTAAGTCCTTTAAACGGAGTAAGTGAGACCTGTATATGAAAGTAGCATTGATTGCCCCGCCCTATCCTTTGGAAGAAGCCCCATCCCCGCCTCTGGGCATTTGTTATGTTGCCGCAGCGTGTGAAGCCGCCGGTGCGGAAGTGATGATTATTGATTATATTGTCAGCCAATACACGCCTGAAAAGTTATGGCGTCAGTTGGATGAATTTCAGCCGGATGTGGTGGGTGCTACGTCCGTGACGATAAGTTTCCTTGCTGCAGCTGAAATCTTAAAGGCAGCCAAACAGCATCGCCCGTCTGTTGTTACGGTGATGGGGGGGCCGCATGTTTCCTTTGATGCGGAAAATACGCTGACCCAATTTCCTGAAATCGATGCCATCATTGTCGGTGAAGGGGAGAACACGATAATGCAGTGGCTGCCGGTGGCAAAGGATCGGACTGCATGGCATGACATCAAGGGGCTGGCTTTTTTTGAAGATGGACACTTTATTTTTACCGGCGCAGGAGAGTTTATTGAAAATCTGGACGCACTGCCGCTGCCGTCTCGTCATCTGCTTCCCCTATCCAAATATAAGGCACTGGGATTTCCCATCAGTATTATTACCAGCCGGGGGTGCCCCAATAAATGTATTTTTTGTCTGGGGAGAAAAATGGTCGGATTCAAGGTCCGGTATCGTGATCCGGTGCAGGTGGTCGATGAAATTGAAATGATTTTAGACAGCGGGTTTGAGAGAATAAATATTGCCGATGATCTGTTCACGGCAAATAAAAAACGGGTCAACGTGCTGTGCAAGGAAATTCTTAACCGGAACATAAAATTTGGTTGGAGTGCATTTGCGCGTGTTGATACGGTGGATGAAGAAATACTGGGAATTATGAAAAAAGCCGGGTGCGATGCAGTCAGCTTTGGCATTGAATCCGGTAATTCGGAAATGTTGAAGCGGGTCAGAAAAAAAATTACCCTGGATCAGGCCCGAAAAGCAGTCCAGGCGTGCAAACAAGTCGGAATGATTGCCCATGCATCCTTTATGGTCGGACTTCCGGGGGAAAGTCAGCAGACCATGCAGGATTCACTTGATTTTGCCCGTGAACTGGATATTGAACACGGGTACCATTTTTTGGCGCCTTTTCCCGGAACCACCGTCAGAGAGAGTCTTGATGAGTATGATCTTGAGATTTTAACGGATAACTGGACACGATATGATGCCAATAAGGCGATTGTCAGAACTTCTCATCTTGAACCGGAAGCCATGGAATCTTTTGTTGCCGGGGCATACACGGATGTGTTCAAGCGGTGGGAAGATTCAAAAAAGCGATATACCGAAGGATGCGGTACACCGGAAGAGAATCTTGCCGTTGAAAGTGAACAGCGGCTGAAGCTGATTTATGATATTCTGTCGAACGATATGGTTGAAAATATCGGCAGTTTTCAAAAAATGGAAAATGATCCGGTCAGGGAATTAAGTGTTCGGATCGCACAAAAGACAGAAATGGATCCGGATTTTGTTTTCCGCTATCTCAACCTGTGGGTGGAAAAAAAATATTTGCGTTATACGTTCAATAGCGGCCGGATCAAATGGGCCTGGACGCCTAACCGTTTTTTGAATTAAAATAATAGCTTTGTAAAAAGCTTTTTATGGAGATGAATTACCACTCTATCAGAAAATAACTTATCTATCATTTCAAATATTTATGAATGAATTGATAGGAGTATCCTTGTTTTTCACGGCAATTTATAGAAATGTCCGCATATGACTTTTTATAGGACCATTCCCTCTGATTGTCTGAATCTGTTCTTGTGATAACAATATGGATATGTTATCAATCATATCGGATTTGGAGAAATATAGTGTCAACGGTTTCGTTGTTTTTTTTAATTGGAGGGTATCTGAATGAAGAATATAATCCGGTTCATCTTTGCGGCAATAATTTTTAGCCTGGTTTGCGGATGCACATCCAAGCTGGTGAGGATCGATTCCAAACCGGCATTTGCAGATATTAAGATAAATAATAAATCTGTCGGCAAGACACCCATGTATCATCGGTTTTATGATTTATGGTATCCCTGGCCGATGAAAAAAACAGATGATTATCTAATCCAGGCACAGCGGCCGGGGTTTGAACCCGAAGTGCAGATTTTTCATGAGACGCCGGTCCGGGCGGATATCAGCTATGTGCCGGATGAAATATTTTTTAAAATGGTTCCATTGGCACCGGATGAGGATATGGAATAACCGTTTAAACAAATTTGACAAACTCGTAAAAAGTCGGATTCCGATGGCAAAGAAAAAAAATCCACCAAATCTTAAGACTGGCGAGGCGCGCAAATCCTGAGTGATGATTCGTACTTAGCGTACTTTGAAGAAACGAAGAATGCAGCGTAACACAGAATTTGGACTTTTTACGAAGCCATCAAATTTATAATTAAAAAAAAAGGGCAGGACCGTTCAAATCGGTTCTGCCCTTTATTTTTTGTGCCAAAAAAGGATATGATGTTTAAAAAATAAGGAGAATTGCATGAATATCAACGATAATCCGAAAAAAGAAAATTACTGGGGCCGTCGTGCGGCATTCAGTCTGTTAAAGGATTTAAACTGAGCCCAGGCCACCCTGGAAGTTTTTCAGGATATGATCGACAGCCAGGATAATGATCTTGTAAAAGCGGTCACCGGTCTGGAAGGCGGGTGCGTTGCCTGCGGTTCTACCTGCGGGGTAGTTTCCGGCGGTTCCTTGGGGATTGCGCTGAACCATGAATCAGAGATTGCAGCAAACGGGGTATCGGCTGAAAAGAAGGTACTCACACAGGTCGGTGAATATGTCGACTGGTTCGGAAAAACCTATGGATCTTCATTTTGCCGGGGACGGACGCGAACCGACTTTTATTCTATATGGGGTCAGCTCAAATATTTTTTAACAATTTATCGTCTGTCCGGATGCTTTTGGCATATTCGCGGTTCTATGCGTTATCTTTATCAGACGAATCAAAAGCCGGTGGCTTCACCGAATAATTTTGCCACAGACAAAGCCGGGAAACCGTTTCACTGCGCCCGGGCTGTTTTGGAGGGTATCTGCGAAAATACAGGTATCGGAAACAAGCGTCTTGAAAATCTTTCATTTGTGTATGACGGCGGGGTGGGATTATCCGGCGGTGTTTGCGGTGCGCTGGTGGGTGCCATAACGGGAATAAACCTGTTGCTGGGATTGTCGGTGAGAGATATGTTTTATTGGAAAATAATTAAAGGCTTCAGTGTCGGGCATGTCAACCTGCTGGTTGATCGTCCGTTTGGAACCCGGGAACCGTTTAATGCAGGGAAACAGGTGGTGAAAAAATTCAAAGAAATTGCCGGATCATTTGAGTGTCAGGCTATTACTGAAAAAAAGTTTTCCGGCTGGGATGATTTTCAGGCGTTTATCAAAGGGGCAAGCCAGTGCCGGAAGTTGATAGATTTTGCGGTTGAAGAAGCGAGCGGGATTATACGGCAGTATCAATAATCATGATAGTTTTGTAAAAAGAGATATGTTGATGTTCATTGTCCATTACGAATCCGTTGAGTCCTATCGTTCTATCATTCTATCGTTCTATCGGGGGCCGGGGATATCGTAGGTCGCACAGGACCCGCCGGAACAGGTATGGCTTTGGCAAGTGGCTTTTGAGGCATCTGAGCCGGCACCGCCGGGTATGGAAAAGTTGGTCGAACTTAAAACCCTTTGCAGGTTTTCAGATCCGCATTTATCGCATTTCATTTCAACTTTTTCATCACTGCTTCTAAACAGGATTTCTTTTTTTTCACTACAGTCCGCACATTGAAATTCATATATCGGCATGGGTTGCTCCTTTTGGTTAATTTTATTTAAATTATTTGTATTATTATCAGATGATCATTGTCAAGGGACATGAGGTTTCCGGTGTATGATTTCAACAGCGGCGGGTTTACAAACAGGGCTCAGTATATAAATTTTTAGAAAGGAGACGGTTCAATGAAAGGCGCATTTTTTATTGTTATTTTAATTGCCATGCTGATTGTCGGAATTTTAACCATTAAAGATATGAAAACTGAAACAGTTGACGGAACGACCCGGGAGAAATCGGTTGAAAAGGCGGAAGAGGCAGCACAGCAGGTGGAAGAGGCAATGAAACGAATTAAGGATTCAACAAAAAATATTGAGATTCCTTCGCGTGAATAATGGCAAGCGGTGAGTGAAAATTGATCTGGTGGTGAATCCATCAGGCCCCTTTGAAAAAAATATGTCGGCCAGGGTTGTAATATAGAAAAGGTGACTTATTTTTAGACGCTCATCCTGTCGAAATGCGGCGGGGTGTTTTTTTTGCATCATTGCATCATTTTTTAAAATAAACGCAGGAGATAAAGTAATGACAGACATTTCAAAAATCACGCTTTTCAGCGGCGGCCACAAGGGAACCGAGGCGGAATTTGGTAAACTTGCCGAGGCCTGGCAAATGAAAGAAGTAAATATTTCATTTGAAGGGCACGATGCCGCGCGTACCCGGGGCGTCCGGGTTTTGAGCCGGGAAGAACTTCAGAAAGGTGATATCAGCATGGAGATTGTGTCCACGCTGATGAAACGCAATTACTCCCGAACGGATAAGATCCGAAAAGTCATCCAGTCCATTTTTCACATGGTTAATAGCGGCTACCAGGTTATTGCAGTCGGCTGGATACAGGCAGATAAGACGGTAAAGGGGGGAACCGGCTGGGGGGTTGAGCTGGCAAAGCTGTTTAACCGGCCGCTGAGTGTCTATGACCAGGACCAAAAGGGGTGGTTCTCCTGGGAAGACAGCCAATGGGTTGAAAGCACACCCGTGATTACCTCAGAAACGTTTGCCGGCACCGGCACCCGCAACCTTTCCGATGATGGCCGACAGGCCCTCCGCGATCTTTTCATTCGGTCCTTTGGATCGGCGGAGCAGAAATAGTGAATGGGTTCGTGGGTGGTATTGGCAAGTAGTTGCCGGTGTTTAAGGAACAAGCGGATGATTAACTGGTTTGCCGATTAATCAGATATCAATCGGGCATTCATCAGGCAGCAATTAGACATTTGCGGCGCTTAAATTGATTTTTAAGCGTCGTTTTTTATGGGGTGTGGCACCGGTTTCATGCAATCGTTTTTCGGTGGATTACGCTGCGCTAATCCACCCTACGGTCAACGCAGTAGATGGGATTTTTATCGAAGCCGTCAATTTTAAGATAAATATTTTTTCTTTATCTGGGAGATTTCTTTTTTTACATTTTCAATTAAGCTGTTGCAGGCTTTTTTAGCGGCCCTGGCCACTTGCATGGTCTGGGCATGATGGAACTTTTTATAAATGGATTCAGTGTCGTTGAGCGCTTTTTTGAGTAAGTTGTCATCAAGCCCGGAAAGATCAATCGGACCTTTATCCATGAAATCGGTTGTGTCGAATTCATAGGGGACTTTGCCGGAAACCTTTTTCCGAAGTTCTTCGGTGGGCGGGATTTCAAAAGTATCCGTAAGAATATCGTTAAACTTCAAATCAATGATTTCCCGGGCGCATTCTTTGGCAATTTCCCAGTTTTTCTGCAGGTTGATGTTTGCTGTAAAATACTGCATCACGCGGACTTCAAATTCTTTGTTTTTCATGCCGGCTCCTTTGGTTCGATGCTTTTTAAGGCCTACGTCTGATGGCTTCGTAAAAAGTCCAAATTCTTTGTTGCGCTGCATCCTTCGTCTCTTCAAAGTACGCTAAGTACGAATCATCACTCAGGATTTGCGCGCCTCGAATTTGAAACTTTTTTCTTTGCCATCGAAATTCGACTTTTTACGAGTTTGTTACGTCTGGTAATAAAAAATATTTTTGTTTATCCATTATTGATGGCTTTATAAAAAGTCCAAATTCTGTGTTGCGC
>JAGGYV010000032.1 GCA_021162325.1 Desulfobacteraceae bacterium
AGATTTGTCATTCCCGAATGTTTCTATCGGGAATCCAGTTATGTGCTATTCCGAACATAGATTCCGGCTAAGCTTGTCCTCGAATGTTTCTATCGGGGAAGCATGCCGGAATGACATTGTGCTGGCCAAAACGATGACTAAAGTCAAAAATGCCATCATTAGAATGGCTGTTGGAGGATAGAATATGACAATTCAAAAAAAATTTCTTGTATTGCTTGGTGGTTCCGAACGTTGCATACAAACGGTGAACTATGTAAAGGATTTTATGCCTGTTGATGCGGATACGCGGATTGTGCTGTTTCATGTTTTTAGCGGCATCCCGGAAGAATATCGGGAGTTGGCGGAAAACCCGGATTGTCATAGCGACGTACATCAATTGAGAGACAGGGAAACGGAGCAGCAAAAAAAAATCCAGGCGTATCTGGAACAGGCGAAAAAAATTTTAATCACACGCGGGTTTTCGGAACAGTCCATTGAAATTAAACTCCATTCCTTAAAAAAAGGAGTTGCCCGAGATATCATAGATGAAGCGGGAAACGGTTACAGCGCGGTCTTCTTAAGACGGCGGGGAATGGGTACGCTAAAAAATATCATACTTGGCAGTGTTGCCGTCAAGCTCTTACAATCTTTAACATTTATCCCGATTATATTTGTGGGCCAGACCCCTCCGGTCAAAAAGATGTTGTTGGCTGTGGACACTTCACCTGCTTCGATGAAAGCGGTAGAATTTGTTGCCTCATTGTTGGGCGGTAATGAATATGAGGCCTGTATTTTTCATGCCATTCGAGGCCTGGGGGCGATCAATTTTGATCTTTCAGGCGTTAATCAAGTGGAATTTTCTGACACTAAAATGCCTGATAACTGCGTTGAAGTCTTTAAATCAGAAGTAGCGCGATTGTTTCAGGTTATAAAATACAAACTGATGGCGTCCGGGGTTGAGTCTGAAAAAATATCTGAAAAAATAATTTCCGGTGTTCCCAGCCGGTCTGAGGCCATTATCAAGGAAGCGGAAGATGGCGGATGCAGTACCATTGTTGTCGGGCGAAGGGGCCTGTCAAAAGTTGAGGCGTTTTTCATGGGCCGGGTCGGCCATAAGGTTGTCTATGGGGGGAACAAATTGACGGTCTGGGTTGTATGAGACGGCATTCGCAGAATATGCGCGAAAACAGCCTGGATGCCGCTTGAGAAAAGGACTGGCCATGAACTTAAAGATGCAGTTTTGTCTGTTGCTCCTGCTCGCCGGGTTTTTCACGCTGCCTGCCGCAGCGGCAACATCATGGCTGATCGCCGCCCCGGACGAATTCGCGGACGCAGGTGCGCCGGTTCTGTTTTATGTCGTCAAGCCGGATGGGCACTCTGACTGGCCTGATACACTTAGGCTCAGGATGGTGCAGGATAACAGAACATATGAGGTCGAACTGACCGCAGTCGAAGCGGCAACAGCGGATTCCGTGCGCCGAAGCTATCGCGCTGTTCTGTCCAAAAGCCTTTCGGGGCTGGTTCGTGTCGATCTTGCGGGTGTTGAATCGAACCGGCTGGTCCTGCAGGTCACGGCATCTGATGAGATCAAAGAAAATCAGACGGATGAGATTAAAGCGAAACAGACGGGAAAAATACCTGAGACAAAGCCCGGCAGGAGGGACAGTGTACTGTTCCCTGCGGGCGAACCGGCACTGGCGGTCAATGAGCCAATGTATTTTGTCGCAGGCGGCACCAGCTGCGGTCTCAACGATGCCACCGCCCGCTTCCAGTTCAGTTTAAAATATCGGATACTTGATCCGGACAGCCTTCCGGTCCAATGGTGCCATCCACTCTCCGGCCTGAATTTTGCCTACACGCAGACCTCGCTCTGGGATCTGGGGGAGGAGTCGGCACCCTTTCACGACACCAGTTACCGCCCCAGTCTTTTCTGGCAGGGCGCTGCTTCCGGCAAGGGGCTGATGCCCGACATGCTGCGTGGCGGGTATGAACACGAATCAAACGGCAAGGATGGGGCTGATTCGCGTGGCATTGATATGTTCTTTATGCAACCCGTCTGGGAAATCGGATTTCCGGATGGACGCCGGTTGATTTTCGGGCCCAAGATTTATGGGTATCTCAATAAATCAGGTCATAATTCCGATATCCAGAAATACAGGGGGAATGTGGACTGGATTTTTCGCTATGGCCGCGAGGATGGCTTGATTTTGGCGTCACTGTTTCGCATCGGCACCACCGGACGCGGCAGCGCTCAGTTTGATCTTTCCTATCCGTTGCGCAGGTCGTTTTTCGCCCGGACCGGGGGGTTTTTGTATTTGCAGGTATTCAAGGGGTATGGTGAAAGCCTGCTCGACTACAAGCACAATTCCGGGACGCAGGTGAGGGTAGGGTTTGCCTTTGTCCGGTAACATGGAGGAAACTAAGAACAACATTATCAAGGGAGGAGACGCGTCTGGACGTGCGATGCACAATAGACCGGCAGATATGGGCAACCCCTTTATGCCATACAGCAGGGGCTTATCTCGTTCCGCCTGGTCAACTCGCCAATCAGGTGCGGCTTTATAGGGTATTGGGCGGGGTGTGTGAATAGTTTTCAGCAGGATCTTTTCGATTATTTTTACAATAAAGTTTGTCCCAATTATAAGGAAGGAGGATATAAACGTGGATAATTTAGATCTGACATGTGAAACCTTCACCGGATATTCACGCGATAATATTGCATTTCTCCAGCTTCACAAATATTTTCTCCTGCGAACGGAAATCCTGAATAATCGGGACCAGGTGTTGGAATACCTGGACCGTGTTTCAAGCAGTCGGTCCATAAAGCTGTTGATTGTGGCAGGTGCTCCCGACGCCGAAGGTCGGGATGAGTTTATTTCATTTTTTAAGAACTTTTATGACCGGGGGTTGGATGTTGCCCTGATTCACCGGATGTTTAACTTTGTTGATCAGATTATTTCTCTTCTGCTGAACCATAAAGAAAAATCCGGTTACCATATACCGGCTGCACCGGATGGGCTTTTACTAGAGCTCCCCCTCCAAGATAAATCTCATCAAAACGGTGCAGCCGGATTTGAAATTCGAGGCGTTTTTTATGGGCTGAGGCGGTCATAAGGTTGTTTATGGCGGGCACAAATTGACGGCCTGGGTTGTTTGATGACCGGTTTGTAGGTCAGGGACCACGATAAAGATCAATCAAGAAATTGAGCGCTGTAACAGCATCATCGGAAAAATGAAAAAATGTTTGGACCTGGTGGCCTGGCAGTATGGCAATACAACCATTGACACTTGTTTTACGGGGCAGTGCCTTTGCGCACAATATTTTTCTTGACGGAAACACTTTTCGTGACAGCCACAGCGTGGAGAAAGAACCGCTGGTTGCCCTGGCTGTTGCCGGTCTGCATTATGAGCGATATAATTGGGGAATCCATTTTAATGTAATGATATCCAGCGACAATGTGGATACGACCAAAGCACCGGCTGCGGAAGGGCGCGAACGTCTGGGCACTTTTGATATCGAGTGGCGGTTTTAGGGAACTGGGATCGGAGGGGCATCCTTTATCTCAGTCCTGTCCGGCCCCCTGATGCCCAGACCGCACTTGCGCGTGACTATTAAATAAAAAACAGATAACAACAATAAGGAAATATAATGGATAACATAAAAAAATTTTTCGAAAATGACAGGTTTGCCGAATATGTCGGCATTGAGCTGATGGAGGTAACACCGGGAAAAGCAAAAGTACGCTTAAAAATCAGGCCGGAACATCTCAACGGGGTTGATGTGGTCCATGGCGGGACTATTTTTACATTGGCCGACTTTGCCTTTGCGGTGGCCTCCAATTCCCACGGTACAATAGCTTTGGGGATCAACGCCAGCATATCCTACCTTAAAGCTGCCCGTGGCGGTGTTTTAACGGCTGAGGCCATTGAAGTCGCAAGAAATCCGAAGCTCGCTACCTATCAAATAAATATAACCGATGAAAAAAATGATCTTATTGCCGCATTTCAAGGTACAGTGTATCGTAAAAAAGACAAAATAGTCCAAGATTGATATGCGACCAATCCATCCAAAAAGCAAAACGGAAATCCTTGAGGCGGCGATTCCTATGTTTGCCGAGGCTGGTTTCAATGGTGTTTCAATGCGAGACATTGCAAAAAAAGTCGGTCTTAATGCCGCAACCCTCTATCATCACTTTCAGGATAAGCATACGCTTTATAGCAAAGCGATGTCGTTTGCTTTTGCACGAAAAACTGAAATATTTTCAGCACCGCTATCCGAGGATATCCCGCCTGAACAACGGCTGAAAAAATTTATCGCTGTTTTCTGCCGATTTGTTCATGATGATCCTGATTTTGGAAAGTTGATTCAGCGGGAAATACTGGCAGGCGAAG
>JAGGYV010000230.1 GCA_021162325.1 Desulfobacteraceae bacterium
ATTTCAGATCGAAGGGATATCGATTTTGTCCTCCATGAGCAATTAAACGTTGATCAATTCAGCAAAAGCGAGAGGTACGCGGAATTCAACAAGAAAACAGTTGATCTGATTGTTTCGGAAGCCCGAAACCTGGCGGTCAAGGAAATTCTTCCTACCCTTAAAGAAGGTGATGAAACCGGATGCAAATTTGAGAACGGGAAAGTCCTTGTTCCGGAAATTTTCAGAAAACCTTACAAACTGTTATGCGAAGGCGAATGGACAGCCATGCCGGAAGATCCGAACTATGGCGGTCAGGGAATGCCGCGATCCGTTACCATGGCAGCAGCTGAATATTTTAATGGTGCCAACTATGCGTTCATGATGTATTCCGGCCTGACCCACGGGGCGGGAAAACTTGTGGAAGCATTCGGAACCGACGAACAAAAAGCGATTTATTTAAAAAAGATGTTCACCGGCGAGTGGGCCGGTACCATGTGCCTTACAGAACCGGAAGCCGGATCTGATGTCGGCGCATTGACCACAAAAGCGGTTCCCAATGGTGACGGTACTTATATGATTACCGGTCAGAAGATTTTTATATCCAGCGGTGATCATGATCTGGTCCCCAATATTATTCATCCGGTTTTGGCCCGTATTGAAGGCGCGCCGGCAGGAACCAAAGGAATTTCTCTTTTTTTAGTTTCCAAATACCATGTAAATGCTGATGGCAGCCTAGGCGATTTAAACGATATGGCATGTGTGGGAATTGAAGAAAAAATGGGGATTCATGGAAATTCAACCTGCTCTTTGGCTTTTGGAGATAAGTGTATCGGCACTCTTCTGGGAGAAGAAAATAAAGGCATGCGTGCTATGTTCCTGATGATGAATGAAGCCCGTCTTCTGGTTGGTATGCAGGGTTTTGCCTGTGCGACTGCTTCCTATATGAACGCCGTCAATTATGCAAAAGAAAGAATCCAGGGCAAAAGCCTTCTGGAGTTCATGAATCCGGATGCGTCGGGCGTTGCCATCATCAATCATCCGGATGTTCGCCGCCAGCTGATGACCATGAAAGTATATATAGAAGGTATGAGAAGTCTTCTTTATTATGTGGCATGGTGTGAGGACAAAGCCAGTACGGTCGAAGACGAAAAAGAAAAAGAAAAATACCATGATCTGGTTGAACTGCTGATTCCTATTGCCAAGGGGTATGTCACAGACAAGGCCTTTGAAGTATGTAATGGCGGAATGCAGATTTATGGTGGATATGGATATATTAAAGAATATCCCCAGGAACAACTGATGCGTGATTGCCGGATTACCATGATTTATGAAGGCACCAACGGTATTCAGTCCATGGACCTTTTGGGTAGAAAACTCGGCATGAAAAAAGGCAAACTGGTCATGGATTTGATGGGTGAAATCATGGCCGTTACTGGTGCTGCCAAAGGCATTGACAGCATTAAGGATTTTGCTGTTAAAGTTGAAGAAGCCCTTAATAAATTGGGTGAAGTGGCCATGCATATGGGCAAAATCGCCATGTCTGAAAAAGCCCTGACCGCGTTTGCCTTCTCCTATCCGTTCATGGAAGTTACCGGTGATGTGGTAATGGCATGGATGCTGCTGTGGAGAGCACAAATTGCAGCAACCGCACTGGAAAATGCCAAGAAAAAAGACATTCCGTTTTATGCGGGTCAGCTCAAGAGCGCCCAATATTTTTGTAATACGGTTTTGCCGACCACCCTGGGGAAAATGAATGCGATCCTGGCAAGCGACGGCGCTGCCATTGAAATTGATGAAGCCTCTTTTATCGGTTAATTGAAGATGCTATTATGAGCATATGTTCAGGGGGCTTTAGTAGAGCCCCCTGACTTGTTTATGGCAGGCAGTTAATATTCTTCACTTTTTGAAATTTAGCGGTAATAATTTTTTCTTGACGGGGTTTTATTTTTCAACTATGAATGAACGTTCATTCATGTTGTTTTTTAATGTGAATGTGTCATTATTTTAATCAAGAATTGAATAGGTTCTTATTATTTTTATAACTATGATGAAGGGAGCAAGGGATTAAATCATGGAACCAGTATTGATTTCTCCGGCGTCGTTTAAACTTTTTGGTTTTATTCCAACTGTATTATTTTCGGTGTTGATACCGATTGTTGGCGTGGGGCTGTTCACCTATATTATAGCCAGACGTGTTGCGCCCTTGGTAAAAGCCAATCCCGATTTTCGGTTTGACCGCCCTATGGATAGAGTTCTTAATGTATTAAAAATTTGGCTGGGTCAGTACCGTCACCCGCGATATATGGTGGCGGGGGTACTGCATATGATTATTTTCTTCGGTTTTTTGATACTCACGGTTCGTTCATCAGAACTGGTCGTCAAGGGGATCAGTGGCGGGTTTATTATGCCAGGCCTGGGCGGAATTGTCGGCGATATCTATTATTTTTTTAAAGACTATGCGGCAACGGCGGTTTTTTTTGCTGTAGTGGTCGCCGCCGTGCGCCGGGGGATTGTCCGTCCGGCCAGATATCATTATCCGGAATCATACGGGCACGACCATACCAATGAGGCTGTTTTTGTTTTAGTGATCATCGGGACGCTGATGATTTCAGAAAGTCTTTATGAAGCATGTCTGGTCGCAGCTGAAACTCAGGCAGGGCATGAAGCGACATTTTTGGGACCGCTTACGCTGGCCTGGTTTTTTAAGATTGTTTTTTCAAATGGGTCATCTTCAACACTCCAGGCTTTGCA
The DNA here is from genome assembly GCA_021162325.1 of Desulfobacteraceae bacterium. GTDB lineage: Bacteria > Desulfobacterota > Desulfobacteria > Desulfobacterales > Desulfosalsimonadaceae > SURF-3. Next base: position 2,731 of record JAGGYV010000230.1, read on the forward strand.
TATTATTTCTTATTATGTGCATGATTTCACCTTTTTCTTTTTTCTGTGTTTTCTGCCCATGGGGAAACATTTTCATGTAATTACGTCTTTGTTTAATGTTTACTTTATGCGTCTGGATCGTGGCAATGTGCGTCCGGTTCGGTATGGCGTGTCTGACGAAGAACTCGATAGCCTGGAATCCTTTGGGGTAAAAAAGTTTTCAGATTTTACCTGGAAGGATATCCTGGATTTTTATACCTGTGCCGACTGTGGCCGATGTTCGGATCAATGTCCCGCCAACAGGGTAAAACGGCCCCTGTCTCCGCGATTTCTTTCCCTCAAAGGCAGGGATTATGCTTTCTCTCATTTTCCGCTCAAGGGTGATTTTGTCGATCAGGAAGCCCTGATTGGTGAGGGGGGTATTTATTCTGAAGATGAAATATGGTCCTGCACCACCTGCGGCGCGTGTGAACAGGAATGTCCTATTGGCATTGAATATATCAATAAGATTGTGGATATGCGGCGGGGACTGGTGGATGACGGCAATGTGCCCCAGTCCTTGCAGAAACCCTTATCTTCTCTTGAAAAACGCGGTAATCCTTATGGAAAAATGGAGAAAAAACGGGCGGACTGGACCAAGGAACTGGAAGACTGTGAAGTTAAAATTCTTGACAAGAAAACGACGGCAGACACGTTGTATTTTGTTGATTCGGTGAGTTCTTTTGATGACCGGATGCAGGAACTGGCAAGAGCAACGTCAAAGATTCTCTGCTCTGCCGGCATTGATTTCGGTATTTTAGGTAAGGCCGAAAAAGACAGCGGGAATGAAGTCAAACGGTTTGGAGAGGAAATGCTTTATCAGTCTTTGAAAGACCATAACACGGAAGCGATTTTAAATTCCGGGGTTAAAAAGATTGTGACCGCAGATCCCCATACGTTTAATTCATTAAAAAATGAATATACGGGCATACCGCCGGTGGAACATATCAGCCAGGTGATTACAAAAAATGTTGCTTCGGGTAGACTCAAACTCAAAGGTGTGACCGAGGAAGAGCGGGAAAAAATTTATACATATCATGATCCCTGCTATCTTGGGCGGCATAACGACGTGTATGAAGATCCTCGAGACGCCATTGATGCGATTCCCGGTATTAAACGCGTGGAAATGTTAAAAAATCGTGACCGGTCATTCTGTTGCGGCGGCGGTGGATTAATGCTTTTCTATGAACCGGAAGAAGAAGAAAGAATGGGCGTTGTCCGTGTGAAGATGGCACAGGAAGTTGGTGCCACCGTGATTGTCACTGCATGCCCCTTCTGCCTGATCAATATGGAAGATGCCATTAAGGTGGCTGGTTTGGAAGGTAAGATGGAAGCCATTGATTTGGGTGAATTGATCGCCGCACACATTGAAAACTGATGGCGTTGTAGCCATCTGAGTACTTTTACGAGAGCATCAAAATTTTAGGCATTAATTTAACGGGCGAATGAACGCCGGTAAATTTTAATAACAAAAGGGTTGGAGGACGATATGGAGATTTTGGTATGTGTTAAGCGTGTCCCAGATACCTCGGAAAACGAGATCGATATTAACAGCGATGGCAATGACATCGAAAGAGATGATCTGGTTTATTCGGTAAACGAATGGGACAATTATGCGGTTGAAGAAGCCATTCAGATTGTGGACAAAGTTGGCGGCTCTGTAACCGTTGTTACTGTTGGTGACGATGAATCTGAAGAAGTGTTGAGACGTGAAATGGCCATGGGCGCCAACAACGGTCTTTTGCTGACGGATGACGCATTTGAAGGTTCTGACGGTAAGGGTATTGCAACGATTTTAAAGGGTGCGGTTGAAAAAGGTAATTATGACCTGATTATGACCGGTGCCCAGGCAGATGATGGTGCGGCACAGGTCGGTGGTATGCTGGCAGCCATGATGGATTACCCCTATGCTTCTCTGGTTAACCTGATTGAAACCGGCGACGGCAAATTAAAAGTCGGCCGTGAAATTGAAGGGGGGAATCAGGAAATGAATGAAATTGAACTTCCCTGTGTCCTTTCCATCCAGACCGGTATCAATGAACCCCGTTATGTTGGCATCCGTGGCATCCGAAAAGTCGCGTCTGTCGAAATTCCCGAATTGGGCGTTGCCGATCTTGGCCTGGATGCCGGGGCGATTGGCGCAGGTGCCGCAAAAGTAAAACGACTGGATTACTTTGTGCCGGATACCGGCGAAGGCGCTGAAATGCTTACAGGCAGCACTGAAGAAATCATTGCAAAACTGGTTGAATACTTAAAAGCCAAGGGAGGGTTAAAATAATGGCCGAAATATTTGCATATATCAAACATGCTAATGGGGTTGCCGATGATTCCGCCTTGGAACTGATCGTTGCAGCAAAGAAAATCGCGCCGGATGCTTCTGTAACTGCGGTTGTTACGGGTACCGGTGCGGATCTGGATACAATCTGCAATGAAATGGCAACCGTTTATAATGCCGTATGGAAAATTGACAATGCCGCACTGGCATATCCGAACGCTGAAGTTATCCGTAAAGCATTGGTTAATATTTTGCCGGGAGACAGTATTGTACTTTTGCCTCACGATACATTCGGAATGGATCTGGGGCCGGGACTTTCCATAAAAATGGATTCCACTTTTGCCGCAGACATTGTTGACATTGAAGGCGTGGATGGCGGAACACTAAAGATTGTCCGCCAGGAATTTTCCGGTATGGCCAGCGCGCATGTCACCTGTGATATCGCAGGCGGTGCGGTGCTGAATATTCGTCCGGGTGTTTTTCAGGCGGATGAGAATAAATATGGCGGTGACGTTGTGGACAAATCCGGTGATGCCGGTGACTTAAGCACCAAGCGGACATTTTTGGAAGTGGTTGAAGCAGAAGCCGGTGATGTTGACATTACCAAGTCTGAGATATTGGTATCTGTCGGCCGCGGCATTGAAGATGAAGACAATGTTGAAATTGTTTTTGATCTGGCCAAAGCCATGGGTGCGGATGTTGCCTGCTCCAGGCCGATTGTTGATGCCAAATGGCTGGAAAAATCCCGTCAGGTGGGAACGTCCGGTCAGACGGTTAAACCCAAGGTGTATCTGGCCATGGGAATCAGTGGATCCTTTCAGCATTTGGGCGGTATCAAGGGGAATCCGTTTATCGTTGCGGTCAACAAAAATATGAAGGCACCGATTTTTCAGGTGGCGGATGTGGGCATTGAAGCAGACATCCTTGAGTTTATTCCTGAATTGACGGAAGCGATTGAAGGACTGTAATTTTTAAATAGTTAGATTCAAAAAAATTAAAAACCCCGGTACGAATTTTTTTGTACCGGGGTTTTTTCATGCGGCAAATCCGGGAGGTTTTTCAAATAAATGTATCCATAAGCTATTGAAATAATTAATAAGCTTATTCGTCGATACAGTGGTGATTCGTCACCATGAAAAGTTTTTTACCTGCTGAAAAATTACGTTTTAGATTGTCAACCCAAGCACAATGATTTATTCTTAATTATGTAGAAGTCTTGATTCTTTTGAGGCGCATATTATTATTGTATCGCGATTTGAATTGCGGCTTTTTTTTGAATAGGATTTCATAAACAGATTTTGTTGATTGAGGAATAAATGGAAATACGTCATCGGGTTGAGTTTGAAAGGCCCTCTCTTTCTGATCTTACACAAAATTATACCGTTGTCGATATGCATTTTCACTCCCGTTATTCCGATGGGCTTAATTATATTCGAAGTATCGCCAAACGTGCGGAAAAGCTTGGTGTCGGTCTTGCGGTAACCGATCATAATGCCATCAAGGGGGCTGTCCGGATGGATAATTTTAAGAATATTTTATCCATTCCCGGTA
>JAGGYV010000363.1 GCA_021162325.1 Desulfobacteraceae bacterium
ATCAGGCCCTGTCCGAACCCGCCCGTGATACCCGTCTGAAAGATCTTTTTTTTGTGTTCATAAACGATTTCAAGTATCGGTTCATTATTCAGCTGATTGTCCCATCCTTCAGGCTGAATGTCATCAAACACACTATGAACGGCTTTCTGGCACTCCTCCGCATAGGAGCTGGGACCGACCAGGCCGAGTGTAATTTCTATGGAGTCCATTTCCCGGTCCAAGCGGCTGTGAAAACCAAGCGACAGGTAGGAGATGCCGGCGTATGGGCGTTCGTCATCGACGACATCTTCTGCTTCAATATCATCCGGGGTGTAAATGTTTTGTCCCAGTGCAAAGGTAATATTTTTTTTCCGCTCCGGTTCTTTTTCAAAGGGAATGTATTTGACAAGGGGATACAGCCAGCGATGGGGCCAGACATTTTGGGGGTATTGGTCTTTAATCTCAGAACTCCAGGTCAGTTTTAAACCGCTGCTGTATTCACCGTCTTCACCGGAAAAATAATCATTTTCAAGATAGATACTGAATGTGTTTAAGTTTTTTTCAGGCAACTCTTCGGCAATTGAGAAAAAAGGAAATGCCAGTATGGAAAAGGTGACGGCTGCAATTAATTTAATTGCAAGTGTTTTTAAGTTACATAAACGTAAAGAGCCGGTTTCGGGATATGAAATCATGGCGTCTCCTGAATGTTTGATGGTTCAACGAAATCTGAATTTTTTGTAAAGATGACTTTTTTTATAAACCAGGTTTTAATGACGGCATGCACCAGCGTTGCCAGCGGGATAGCAAAAAATAACCCCCAGAAGCCCCAGAAGCCGCCAAAAACCAAGACTGCAACAATAATGGCAACCGGATGGATGTTCACAACACCTGACAGCAGCAGCGGAACCAGTATGTTGCCGTCAATCAATTGAATCACAGCGTATGCGATAATGGTTTTGGTTAAATCCGGACTGATTCCCCACTGAAAAAAAGCGATCAGTACAACGGGCAGGGCCATAACCGTGGCTCCGATATAGGGGATCAGAACCGATAAGCCGATAAAAAGAGACATCAGCATGGGGTAGTTCAGGCCAAGAATGCTGAATGTCAAATAACTTGCTGACCATACAATGAGGATTTCCCATATTTTTCCGCGAACATAATTGCTGATTTGCTGATTGACTTCATTCCAGACTTCGTTGGCTAAATCGCGATTTTTGGGGAGAAATCCTTTCATCCAGTCTAAAATTAGGGTTTTATCTTTGAGAAAAAATAAGACCAGAAACGGTACCAGCACAAAATAGACAAGCACTGTGATTAAACTTTTAACGGATGCAACAGAAGAAAAAATAGCGGCCTGGCCGAGTCGGGTGAGTTCTGATTTTAAAAAGCTAATCAGATTATTGATCTGGAATTCTGAAATAAATTCCGGATAGCGTTCCGGCAACTGCATGAGTTGTTCCTGGGCATGGGATATCATGGCGGGCAGGTCGGAAATCAGTTGGCCGATTTGTTGGGAGATTAACGGCAGGAGACCGCCTATCAGGAGAAAGGAGCAAAAGATGAATAATAAAAAGGATAAAAAAACGGAAATATTTCTGGGGATTTTTAATTTTTGAAGGGTGCCGACAATCCCTTCAAGCAGATAGGCGATTATCAATCCGGCAAAAACCGGCACCAGCATTTTTCCTAACAGGAAAATAAAAAGAAATCCTGAAATAAGAAAAAACCAGAGAATGATAATCTGTGGATCAGAAAAACGCTGGTTAAACCAGTTGCGAAACATATTAATCATTATTAAAATTACGGGTGGTTTCAGAAGTGTTGGTCATTTGAAGTCACCTTTGCTTGAAAGTGTTCCCCCGGTGAGTCCCCGGGACCGAGCGTGCAAATAACGCCAAAACCGGCTCATTCTGTTGAAGTTACATAGAAGAAGAAGTCAGTGTGGTTTAAATTCCAATTTTAGAGAGAAACGAACAAATAGAATTTACCGTGTTTACCAGTTTGGGATACGATGCATGCAGTTCTTTCACGGACGAGGAAAGGCCCTCTAAAGAAATTTTAACAAGCAGCGGATCGATTTGATCACGGGTCGTTTCATGGGCAGAAATTTTTGTAAAACCTTTAATACTTAATGCGGTTTCTTGTTCCGTCTCACTGAGTTCGTTTATTCCGGCATTTAATTCATTCAGCAGTTCAAAATATTCTTTTTTTTTATCCGTCGGAATATTCGGCGATTGTTTAATTTTAGATTCTATTTTTTCAAGCGTATGTTTTAACATTTAGACCCCTTTTATTTTTACATCCAGATGCCTGACAAATTCATCACCTGTAATGGTATTCACATTTAATAATGATTGAATTAAAAAACCATCAAGTGCCGCAATGATAAGAGATGACAATATTTTATGATTGGTGATGTCAGGGTCAAGTTTTGAAAATCCTTCTGTGATCATACGTTTCCATTCCTGATAGTTTTTTCGGAATCGTTCTTTTAAATTTTCATTATCATTTAATGCCTGCTGAACAAGGTATAAATGAAGGCGGCCACGGGTGTCAGCATCAAGAATGCGTTTAAATAGAATTTTCAGCAAGTCTTCCCAGCTTGCGTTCCCATGGCTTTCTTCAATAATTTTAAAAAGATTTTTGGAGATCTGGTTAATGTGGGTTTCTGCGATATCAAATATTAATTCATTTTTCGAAGCATAGTAATAATAAAGGCTTCCCTTACTGATTCCGGCTTCGTCGGCAATATCTGCCAGGCTTGTTTTGTCGATTCCTTTTTGAACAATCAGGCGTGTTCCGGCATCAATAATGTGCTGTTTTTTATCGGCCTGTTTTTTTTCTTTTTTTTTTTTGTTCAACGAATATCCCTTAATGGATTTTGCTTCTTTTTGTGTACAAAAGGGTATTATGGGGTTGTTTATAATTGAAATTAAGTAAAAAGCCACGCCTTAAATAGATTTTAAGGCGTGGTTTAAAAATTCTGTGAATTATGATTGATTGCCGGATTATAAATTATGCTGTATCCAGCAATGTCGCCAGATCCTGAAGATCGATACTATCGAGAATGCTTTTTGCGGGGATGCCGTTTTTATTAAATCCTCGAAGTTCATAAAACTCCGCAAGCATTTTGTCCATGTCAGGTAAACTTCCTTCGGTCGGGCCGTCTTCCATAACTGTCATCAGACGCTTGGGCAGTCTGTCATCTTCAGCCCTTGCACCGAAAAGATTTGTCAATCCCCGTTTTAAATACCAAACGCGTCGCCCGATTTCCATGACTTCATTCAGCGTATAGTCAAACCCGGTTACATAATTCACCATATTCAATGCCTGCGTTGCATTTAAGGGCATTCCGCCGAGATTGCAGAATACCGCGCAATTTGAAAAAAACATTCCGTAATCCTGAGCAACCACGTTTAACTGTGCCCGTTCGTCACTGCCTTCCGGGAGATCGGCAGACAATTCCGGGATTTCCGGGATATAAATCATCCCGCCTTCCGCCTCAAAGGTGAGGCTGGCTTCATGACAGGCGCCTCTGGGTGATATGGCATAAGCCAATCCATACCCGTGAGCATTTCTCGGATCATGCATGGGCGCTTCAAGGCCTTTAACTGTTGTCAAAAAATCAGTGGCGTTGCCGCCGATGTGTTCTGCGGCTTTTAAACTTCCCTGAGCTAAAACAGCACCAAATCCTTCCTGTTTTGCAATTTTTTCTGTCATTTGAACAATCGCTTCAGAATTACCCCAGGTCAGGGATAGTCCATCGGTATCTTTTTCAGTGATCAAACCGTTTTCAAAGCATTCCATTGCAAAGGCAATCGTTGATCCGCAAGTGATGGTATCCATGCCGTATCGGTTACAGATGTCATTCGCTTTGGCAATTGATTCAATGCTTGGATTTAAACACATGGTTCCGAAAGTAGCGATGGTCTCATATTCCGGGCCGGGGCCTTTCTCCATTTTAAAGGGGCCGTCTTTTACTTCTGCATTCTTTTTACATGCCACACTGCATCCATAGCAGGTTTTATGGCCTGCAAAAATTTTTTCTTCAATTTCGGTCGGACCGATATCATCGATTTGATCCCAGTCGCTCAGCTGCCAGTTTTTAATCGGTATGTCACCGCTGATGATTCCGACATCCATATGGGTGGCCGTTCCGGAAGAATGAATAGCACTAATGCCGATACTTTCTTCATACACTTCATCCAGCTCGATTTTCAGCGCTTCAAGCTTTTCAGGGTCGGCAATATCCACCTTGCCGGTTCCGCTGACATAGATTGCTTTAAGCTGCTTGGAACCCCATACCGCACCCATTCCCGTCCGTCCGGCGGCATGGCCTTTATTGTTGATGAGGGATGCGAATTTTACGAGTTTCTCACCGGCCGGACCGATTGCCAAAACCTGTCCCGTTCTTTTGGATTCAGGTTTCAGGTCTTCTTTGAGTCCATCGGTAACCGTATAGATATCCTTGCCCCAGTATTTTTCCGCGTTTCTGATTTCAACGGAATCATCATTAATAAAAAGATATGAAGGTGTTTTTGCCTTGCCGGTGATGACAATACCGTCATAACCGGCAAACTTAAGATAGGCCCCGAAAAATCCGCCCACGTTGCTGTCTCCCCAGAAACCGGTCAATGGCGATTTCGAGCAGACGGTCCATCTTGCCACACCGTTCATTTTCAGTCCGGTCAGCGGGCCGGTCATCAATATAAATGGATTCGATTCGGATAATGCGTCAAATACCGGATTGCCCTTTATTAAATCCAGATATAGTTGAGTGCCAAAACCCAGCCCGCCGATGTGTTTTCTGGCAAAATTCCTGTCCAACGGTTTTTTTTCGATATTACCGGAGGTCAGGTCGATATACAGGATTTGTCCAGCATAACCGCCCATAATCTTATTCTCCTCAATCAATTTAATTTATATTGTAACGGCTCAGGTAGATAGGCTACAGGCGGAATAAGCTATTTTTAAAAAAATAATTTATTCAGACAGCCCTTCAGCCTAACTAACCTGAGTCGTTATTTTTTATATTAATATATTTTTTTATGCTGTGGGAGGCTTATATGCTTTTGTAATATTATATTTCTCGAACCCGTTTTCATCCAGATATTTTGGATACATGGCATAAGCGGGTTTAATCGCCGGAAGGAGTTTCAAGACTTTGGGAATCGGGCCTTTCGCAATCATTTCCTTGCGGGTCAAGGCTTTTGTCAGATTTACCATGCCGAACCAGAACCGGTGGGCAATGTCTGACGACATGGACATTTCAACAAGAGCTTTGGTTTCCGTATCGTGCGGTCGGACTTCGGCTTTATCTCCTGAGCTGTCGATGACGACGATCAGATCCGGATCACTGTATTTAAAGCGAATAACCATTTTTGATTTTAGCAGTTTATCGGCAATTACGGGTGTGTCCGCAACCAAATTAAAAAATCCAACGATTACTTTTTCAAAATCTTCTGTTGTTTTAAACATTGCCATGATTGTTGTTCTCCTTTTTTAGTTAATATGCTTTCTGAATAAATGGTAACAAGTCTTCTTCATCCATTTCCCGCGGGTTATAAAAAGATGTGCCGTCATTTATGGCACCTTCGGCGATGGCTTCAAGGCCGTCTTCAGGAACGCCCACATCTCTTAATCGTAAAGGTAAAGCGTCCAAATCATTTAATTGTTTTGAGAGCTTTCTGACGGCGGCAATCGCAAGCCTTGCCGCTTCCTCTTCAGATAATCCGGATATGTCCTCTCCCATAATCGGGGCCAGACGGGCCAGCTTCTCCTTAATTTCTTCAAAATTATATTCCATGCCAAACGGAAGAAATATTCCATTTGCTACGCCGTGGGGCACCCGATAAAGTCCGCCGGTGGCATGGGCCATTCCATGAACACAGCCGACCATGGAATGTGTAAAGGAAATGCCGGCCATTGTTGATGCAATCTGCATGGCTCCCCGGGCTTCGACATCTTCTCCGTTTTTAGTGGCGGTAACTATATTTTTCATGATCAGTTCAATGGCACCGACCGCAAATGCATCAGAGATAGGGGCCGCCTGAGTGCCGACGTATGCCTCAATCGCATGTGTTAACGCATCCATTCCAGTGGCCGCAGTCATTTTAAAGGGAAGTGAAATTGTCATTTGCGGATCCAGCACCGCCAGATTCGGGAGCAGAAATTTATCTGCAAAGGCCAGTTTTTCTTTGTTTTCTTCATCATAAATGACGGCAATCATCGTTACTTCACTGCCCGTCCCGGCGGTCGTGGGAATCACCACGTGGGGTTTGAGGGGCCGTGTCAGGGTATGGGCGCCTGAGTAGTCATCCACCAGATTACCGCCTTCGGAGAACAGGATGTTTGCGGCCTTTGCGGTATCAATCACGCTGCCGCCGCCAATGGATATGATTCCTTCGGCGCCGGACGCTTTTATTTGGTCCGCACACGTTTGAACATCATTAAGACGGGCATCCTGAGCAACATCAAGATATTTACCGGTGACTTCAAAGCCTGCCTCAGCAAGACCGCCTGCAACTTTGTCGACCAAGCCCAGATCATTGATGATATGATCGGATACAATGAAATATTTTTTAATTCCGATAATATCGAGTTCGGGTTTTAAATCAGTGGCAACACCGTCTTCGTATACAACTTTGGTGGGATTATAAAATTCAAAAAATTCAGGCAACATGGGAAAACTCCTTGCTTGGGGTTAAAAAATTAAGTCGGCCAACTAGATTAGTTTTTGTTAGCACATGTTATTGATGTCGTCAATTAAATAAATTAAATTAGCTTTATCTATTTAAAATTACAAAGAATATAATCATTTTTAAAAATGAATAAACATGGTTTTTTACTACATGCCATGTTTATCGAATTCATTAAAAAGCTTGAAAAAATGATTTCCTTAATTTAAATATTGATAACTTAATTTTTTTAGCAATGGTAGGTGCCAAAAATTTATCATTGACGGCTTCGTAAAAAGTCCAAATTCTGTGTTGCGCTGCATTCTTCGTTTCTTCAAAGTACGCTAAGTACGAATCATCACTCAGGATTTGCGCGCCTTGAATTTGAACTTTTATACTTTGCCGTCGGAATC
>JAGGYV010000261.1 GCA_021162325.1 Desulfobacteraceae bacterium
CCCAATGACCCCAAGCCCCTTACAAGAAAAACGGCCAGCAATTTAAAAGCAATCGAGGAAGTTAATGTCACCGGAATTGAAAAAAGCGATTATTAAATTTGTGCCTGATTATTTTTCCTGGGATAAAAAGCGCCAGGAACAGTACCGCGTTGATACACCGGACGAGGATGCCTTTAAGATCAGGCAGTTCCTTTTGAGTGAGCTGTTTGATATTTCTGTTTCCGACGATGATGAGGCAGAGGAGGCATGGCGGGCAATGAACGTGGTGCAATGTTTAAAAATTAACGCCATATTGCTTCCCATAACAGGGATTGGGGAAGATTTTTTTTACTTGAATGAAGTTTTTTGCAGTCAAAAAAGTCGGCTAAGTTTTGAGACGCTTTATGATTACGATATTGATGATTATAAGTTCCAGGAAGACTCCCGCAAGAAAGAGCAAAAAGATTATGAAAAAAAACCATATAGAGGGTCGCTGTATTTAACCTGGGCACGTTTGATGATAGATGATTCTTTTAGCTATGGCGTGCTAAGCATGGTTGCCGGTTACCTCTACTGTCAGCTTGATGAATATGGGAATGATTATATGGAAAAGCTGATTCCGCACGAATTCACGCATGGAAAAAACCATGGAAAGGCTGAAGGTCCCGGCTATCTTTTTGATCTAAAAATTGATGCCAAGGGTCTGGAATCGCAGCTGGATGAACTGAAACATCATTTCTGGAAACACATAAGCGAGGTGCACGAGAGGCTTATGGATGAGTTTGACAAAAAGTCGAATCAGCGCGTTTTTATTTTGAATCAGAGTCAGGTGGGTGATCCAAATCATCACTTTCTGTTTACGGACAAGGAAATTTTGAAATGTATTTATTTCAAAACTTTTATGCGTTGTTGCCGTGCTGTTGAACAGACAGATCACTCTTCCCTTTCTCGAAAACTGGAAGAAGAAAAACTGTTATTAAGAAAATATCTGGATAAGCAATATAAAGATATTATGGAGAATTTTGATCCCAAAATCGTAAGGTTTCGAAAAAAAAACAAAGTGATCCTCCATAGAGATTCCGGTCTTGACGAGCTACTGGATTAAAATTTCCTTTTCTATGTGGTAAGACCGTGTTCATTATGACACAAAAGGAGCAAAAATGATGATTGCTTATTGTTGTGGTATGAATCGTTCAAAATGTGAGGGCTTTTTATCCACTCAGGAAGATAATGACAAAAAGCGTAAAGATGTTGCTGAAGAATGGACACGACAATACAACACAGACATAAAGCCCGAACAAATCAACATTCAGTATTACAAAACGAAGATAGGGGAATTAATATTTGGTTCTTTTGAGGACAAATTGTGTCTGCTTGATTTTAGATACAGAAAAATGAGAAGAACTGTTGATAATCGAATCAAAAAAGGCTTGAATAGCGATTTCGCAGAGCAAGATGATAAGATTTTGAGAAAAACCAGACAGCAGTTAGACGAGTACTTTGCTGGTGATAGAAAAGAGTTTAATATCCCTTTATTAATGGTCGGAACTGATTTTCAAAAAAGCGTTTGGAATGCTTTGATGAACGTCCCTTATGGAACGACATCCACATATTTACAATTGGCAAAAAATATAAACAATAAAACCGCTGTTCGGGCAGTTGCCAATGCAAATGGGGCGAATTCGATTGGTTTAATCATTCCTTGTCATCGCATCATTGGAAGCAATGGAAAACTTGTCGGATATGGCGGCGGATTGCCGGTTAAAAAATGGTTGTTAAGGCTGGAAAAAGAGCATTATATTTAACAGATGATGGAAAAAACAAAATTAAATTCTCGGCACAGTCCTTCTCGTCCCGAAATCCTGGCGCCGGCAGGTGGCAAAAAAGCATTTCTTGCGGCTCTGGCAGCTGGCGCGGATGCTGTTTATTGTGGATTAAAGCATTTTTCTGCGCGTATGGCAGCGGAAAATTTCTCCATTGATGAGTTGGGGCAGTTAACGCAACTGGCTCATGATCAGGGGAAAAAAGTCTATATCCCCATCAATACCATGATTAAATCTGATGAACTCGAACCGGCTGGCCGGCTTTTGGATCAGCTGAACCGCTGGGTCGTCCCGGATGCCTTGATTGTTCAGGATCTTGCCATGATATCTCTTGCTCGGCAAACCGGTTTTCCCGGTGAGATTCATTTGTCAACACTTGCCAACATTTCATTTCCGGCAGCGCTGGAACTGGTCAGGACGTTTCCGGTGATTAAACGGGTGGTTCTGCCGCGAGAACTGAGTATTGATGAAATAAAAATGGCGGCCGCTGCCTGTCCGGATAATCTATCCCTGGAGTTTTTCATCCATGGGGCGCTGTGTTATGCAGTTTCCGGCCGGTGCTACTGGAGCAGTTATATGGGTGGAAAAAGTGGTCTCCGGGGCCGGTGCGTTCAGCCCTGCCGCCGGATGTATACCCAGGACAACCAAAAAAACCGGTTTTTTTCCTGTCAGGATTTATCGATTGACGTGCTGACCAAAATCGTTGCCAATGTCCCGGAAGTGTCTTCATTGAAAATCGAAGGACGGAAAAAAGGGGCCCATTATGTGTATTACACGGTGTCGGCCTATCGATTATTAAGGGATCACTTTGATGACCCGAAAGCCAAAAAAACCGCACTTTCATTTCTGGATTATGCGCTGGGACGAAAAGGCACCCATTATAATTTTCTCCCCCAGCGTCCCCAGAACCCGGTGGATGTCAATGTCCAGACCGGGTCCGGACTCATGATCGGCAGCGTGAAAGGGGGTCGGGCAAAACCTTATATTGTGCCGCGCGAGGCGTTGCTGGCCAATGATATGATGCGAATCGGGTATGAAGATGATTCGTGGCACACCATCTCTCGGGTGAGCAAATATGTTCCCAAAAGGGGGCATTTGGTTTTAAAATTTGTGAATAGTCGTAAGCCGCCCAACGGCACGCCGGTGTTTTTAATTGATCGCCGTGATCCCGAGGTGGAAAAAGAAATGCGTGTGTTTGAAAATCAGCTTGAAAATCATGCGATGAGGCGGCAGGGTGAATCCGCATTCAAAATTATTCCGCCGCATAGAACCCCTCCCAATGGGGTTCTACAAGAAATGCAGGTTTTGCGAAGTATGCAGGCATTTAAACACAAAACCCGGGACCAGATAGGCGTCTGGCTGGCATCGGACACCAAAAGAATTATTGTGGGCGATCGACGGCGATCCTGGTACTGGCTTCCGCCGGTGATCTGGCCGGCTGACCAGGAAAAAATTCGTTCTTTGGTGAGCGAAGCGCTGAAAAAGGGATGTAAAAATTTTGTACTTAATTCCCCCTGGCAGCGGGTATTTTTTCCCAAAGACAAAAGTTTAAATCTTTGGGCAGGCCCGTTCTGCAATATTTCTAATGAACTGGCCATCGAACAGCTGGCCGGAATGCAGTTTAAAGGCGTGATTGTCAGTCCGGAGCAGGGAGAAGCCGATTATGCCGGTTTGCCGTCAAAAAGCCCGCTGCCTGTGGGAATCGTTGTTTCAGGTAACTGGCCGTTGTGTGTCTCCCGGATTATTGCCGATGATTTAAAGACCGATCATCTGTTTAACAGTCCCAAAGGAGAACAGGCCTGGGCCCGTCAATATGGATCGGATTTCTGGGTTTTCCCGAACTGGCCAGTGGATTTGACCCCCAAAAAAGATGCACTGAAAAAAGCCGGGTATAAAATGCTGGTGCATCTGTCAGAACCGATGCCTGAAAAGGTTAAATTAAAACAACGGCCCGGGTTGTGGAATTGGGAAATCGGGTTGAAATAAATAAACTGCCGGGCCAATTCGGCGAATATAAAATTGTTGCAGAATTGCGGCAATAATGGGGTGGATATTCCAAATAATATATGGTCTTACTATTCTTTTTTATTCCTGATATTTTTTCCTGCCCCTTGCTTCCTGGCGGTTTTTCTTGTCTTTTCGATATGTCGCGGTTTTCCGGTTTTTTGTGGTTTTCGGGAATTTTTTGATGATTCTGCGAAGGCTTGTTTCTGCTTTTTGGCGGCTTTTTCTTTGAGTATTCTTTTGGCAGCAATAATATCCGGATCAGATTCGTTTTTTGGCTGAAATTCGCTCAGGCGTTTTACCGGAATTTTATGGTTCAGCAGCCGTTCAATGTTGACCAGCCATGCTTGTTCCTGGTCGCATACCAGTGAGATGGCAACGCCCTTTTCACCGGCCCGGCCGGTGCGGCCGATACGATGCACATAATTTTCGGGAATATCCGGCATATCAAAGTTTATCACCCGTGACATGCCGTTGATGTCCAGGCCCCTGGCTGCTACATCGGTGGCGACCAGAATCCGCACCGATCCACGCTTGAAGTCCGCCAGCGTTCTGGTGCGAATAGACTGGCTCTTGCTGCTGTGGATGGCTGCGGCAGCGATATTGTCTGTGATCAATTGTTCGGTCAGCTTGTCCGCGCCGTATCGGGTTCGCGTGAACACCATCACCTGGCGCCAGTCTTCTTTTTTGATTAGATGTGCGAGCAGTTCGCGTTTGCGCAGCCGTTCTACCCGATATACCACCTGGGTGACTCCGTCAGCCGCCTGATTCGGACGTGCCGTTTCTATTAGCTGGGGATTGTTCAACAGCTCGTCGGCCAGACGTTTAATACTGTCCGGGTAGGTTGCAGAAAACAGCAGGGTTTGACGACTGCTGGGTAAGAACGCTGCCACATCAAGGATTGCGTCAATAAATCCCATGTCCAGCATGCGATCTGCCTCGTCAAGCACCAGAATTTTCACCCTGGAAAGATCCAGGGTCCTCCGGTTGGCGTGATCCAGCAGTCGGCCGGGGGTTGCCACCACAATATCCACTCCGCGGTTTAATTTTATGATTTGCGCATTGATGTTAATCCCGCCATAAATAATCGTTGCACGCAGGGACAACCGCCGGCCGTAATCCTGCATGGCTTTTCCCACCTGGGCCGCGAGTTCGCGGGTGGGAACCAGAACCAGGGCGCGGGGTTGTCTTTTTTTTTTTGCGGGTGGATCCTGACTCAGTATCTGGACAATGGGCAGGGCAAACGCCGCTGTTTTTCCGGTTCCCGTCTGAGCGCCGCCAAGGATGTCATGTCCTTCCAGAATGACAGGGATTGCCCGGGTTTGAATGGGCGTGGGTGCTGTGTACCCCAGGGTTGCGACAGCGCTCAGTAGTTCGGTCCGAAGGCCCAGTTGTTTAAAAGACATATATCTTCACTCCATGTATCCGATTTCCCTCGTACCTTCCACCTTCTATCTTTCACCTAATACCTAATACATAGGCCGGATAAACCGGAAAAGTTAAAAGTGAGCTAAAGTTTGAAGTGAGCTAAAGTTATGGTTAATGCCTTCGGCATTTTCAATTTTTATTTTAAAAATGATCGCGCTTTTTGCGCAGTCCACAACTTTAGACACTTTAGGCACTTTAGATTACTTTAGTCACTTCACACTTTTTGAGTTTTTAAAAAAGTTTGCCAAAAAAATACAAAAATCGGAGATAAGAAACTAATACCCTATACCTTCCACCTTATTTCTTATGCATCCGGCAGTATTTTGATCCTGGAACAGACCTGTTTTTACATGGTTTTCCGCTTTTTGTCTGGGCAATGCATATTCCCGGTGTGTTAGAAGCGGCTTTTTTTGAAACTTTTTTTGTTTTTTGGGGGGGCGTTTTTTTCGTCTCAGGTTTGACGGATTTTGCCGCAGCCTTTTTTGTGCTGTCAACAACCAGCGGCTGGATGTCCACTTTGCCGGTTTTCGAAATGTCAAACAGCGCATCAAATTCTTCTTCAAAATAATTTAAAATCGTATCCGGGTCTGGCACCAGCCCCTCATCCGTCACAAGCCCGATCCCAACCTTGCCGGCATAGCTGAAAATACTGATTCCCATGCCGACCCGGCCGGTTCTGGGAACCCAGCCGATAAAATTTTCAATCTTTTTTCCTGCAAAATAAAGCGGCTCCCGGGGGCCGGGAACATTGGTCATCACCGTTGACGCCTTGTTGGCAAAGAAATTGGAAGCTGTTTTGGCAATACTGGCCGACGATATGCCCAGCGCGCTTAATACCATAAAGGCGATAAACGCATCCGGCGACTGCTTGAGATGGTCCATGCGTTTTTTGACTTCTCTTAAACGTAAAATCGGATCATCGATATATACCGGCAGGGCAAGGAAAACCAGGCTGAATTTATTGCCCAGCTCAAACGCGGTTCCTGGCTCACGGACGTTGACAGGAATTGCTGCGCGCAGTTCAGTCTTATTCGTCCGGTCGCCTCTCCTGATCAGGTAACGCCGCAATGCTCCGGCTACCGTAGCAATTAGCACATCATTGATCGTGGCATCCACCGCCTTACTGACAGTTTTCACTTTTGCCAGCGATATGAGATTTGTCCAGGCAACACGCTTTCGTACCTTTAACGGCCCTCTCAGGGAAGTTTTGGGATCAGAAGGCATCATGGCAAGTTTTCCCAAAACCGTTGCTGTATCAACAGACAGGCTGGTGGTAGTTTTTGCAAGTTGCTTGACATATGACGGTTTTGATATCACTTTTACCCACTCATCAATCAGCTTGCCGCCCACTAACTGAGTTTTGTCGATTACACCGGTGACACTGGTCATCAATTGCCCGGCAGGAATGAAAGACGGCGGTGCCCATTTCTTTTTTCGTTTTTTGGGCTTATCGCCAAACAGGGGCGTCCCGTTCGGCTCTTTGTCCGCCGTTGAGAGCAGCACATAGACCAGGGAAATACCGTCTGCAATGCAATGGTGGAGCCTAAAAAACAGCGCGCATCCTTTTTTATAATTTTCAATCAAATGGCATGACCACAGGGGCTTGGTCCGGTCCATGGGGATGGTCATCAGGTCGCTGCACATGCGCTGAAGCTCTGTCTTTCCGCCGGCTCCCGGCAGGGCCACCTGGTGAAAATGGGACCGGATATCAAAGAAAGGATCAACCTCCCAACTGGCAACACCGACACCTGATATTGGTGTGATAACGCGCTGTTTGAAACGGTCAAACGCGCACAACCGGTTTTCCAGTGTTAAACTTACCTGATCATAATCAAGGGTTTCCTTAAATTCCATAATTCCGGTAATTATCATCAGGTTGGTGGGATGATCCATGTGGAGCCAGAAATTGTCCGCATTTGTCATTGTCTCAGCCATAGTGCACTCCTTTAAAAAAAAATTTATGCAGGATTGTTTTTATAAGTGAAAAAAGGGCCGGAAGCATAATGTATATAAATAATATATAACCGATCGATTGAATGATGTCACCATTATTCGAACCTTGCTGAATCGGACCTCCCCATTGAAGCGCAGGAGACTTTGCCGCCCGTTAATTTCCCGCATGGTTTTTTTGATATCACCATAACGGATCTATAGCCCGGTGCGACAGTTACACTCACCATCACCCTGCCGTCCGATGTTCCGGCAGGATGGGCGGGGTGGTACTATGTTGATGGCGGCGGATGGGATTTTATTTCTATCGGCAGTGATATAGGAGACAACGGGGTCACACTCATCAAGACAGGTTGATTGCCTCCGCACTTACAACGGAAGCACTGTGGGCACAGCGATTGCCGACCGCCTTGTATACAACTCTGAGATCCTTATCATGGAGGGAAAACGCTATCGAAAGGGATTATAAGAAAATGGTCTTAAAAATCCAAAGCGATGCTGAATTTAGTCATTTTTTATTGTTTTTTATTAACTGCCGCCCATTTGGCATCGGTTTCATTCTGGATATTGTCGATCTGTTCATCAGACAAGGCCCTGAACCGGGACTGGGTGTTGAAGTATTCCGCTACGGGTTTGCGTGCTTTTCCGATCAGTTTTTTTGAAGCATTGGTCAGCGAAAATTGACCGTTTTCAATTTCATACAGATCAAACAGGCCGGTCTCCACAGCCAGCTTGCCGAGTTTTACCGTATATCTTGGATTAAATCCCCACCCGGCCGGGCACGGCGTATGCACATGAATGTATTTTGGGCCTTTGATGGTTTTGGCTTTTACGATTTTGTCGTAAAGGTCTAAGGGATAAGATGCGGAAGCCGTGGCCACATAGTCAATGCCATGGGCCGCAATAATTGACGGCACATCTTTTTTTTTCTGTGCTTTTCCGGAAAACGGTGTGGTGGTGGTGATAACCCCTTGCGGAGTTGTGCCGGATCGTTGGACACCGGTATTCATATAAGCTTCATTGTCATAGCAGATAAAAATAAAGTCTTCACCGCGTTCACAGGCGCCGGATAAGGCCTGGATGCCGATATCGCTGGTCCCGCCGTCACCTGCCCATGCCGCGACAATGGTGGATTCATTTTTTTGTGCCCGCAAAGCGCCCAGTACGCCGGTGGCGGCTGCTGCGGTTGATGCGAATGTCACATTCAAGCAAGGCAGTTGGGTGGCGGCAATGGGATATAATCCCTGCAAAACAGTCAGGCAGCTTGGCGGTACAACGAGAATGGTGTCTCTTCCCAGCGCTTTAAGCCCGATCCGGTAGACAATGGACAGTCCGCATCCGGCACAGGCCCGGTTCCCCGGGTGAACCAGTTCATCTTCCGGAAGATTCAGTATGGTGGTTTTTTCAGTCATTATTTTTCTCGTATTGTTGATTATTTTGTTTGATGGAATTTAAAAAATTTTAGGCATTAACTCAATTATTTGTGACCAGGTGTTTAGGCTGAAGACTGAAGGGCGGTTCAGTTGTTTAAAAATGCCATAGACGTTTGTTCCCTTCGGACTTCAGTCTATTTACCTGAGGTATCTACATTTTCAGTCCAATCCACTGCGGCTCATCCCCCATGGTATCGGGCTGTTTGCAGGAATTGCGCAAAGACTTAACCAGTTGATCGGTTTTAATTTCCCTGCCGCCCAAGCCCAGAATGTAATTATGCACCGGCGGTCTGTTTTCAGTACAGTAAAGGGCGGACTTGATATCTGCGTACAAGGCACCCTGGTTTCCGTAACTAATTGCTTTTTCAAAGACAATCACCCCTTTTCGAGACAAAAGTGCATCTCTGATCGCCTGATCCGGGAAGGGCCGGTACAGCCGGAGGCCCATAACGCCCACCGGGACGCCTTCTTTTCTCAGAATATCCACCACATCCCTGAGGTGGTAGGAAAGAGAACCCATGCAGATGGCGATAAACTCCGCATCTTCACATTCATATTTTTCAATATAAGGATTTGTGTTACGGCCAAAGACGTCTGTAAATTTTTCGTCAATTTCTGCCAGGACGTCAATGGCATCGCGCATATCCGTATGCAGATTATGCCGGATTTCCATGTAGCCAGGGGCCATGTTGCCACGCCTGTCCGGACGGATATCCGGCAGGGTAACGGTATTCAGGTTTGCCGGTTGGCTGGGATTTAAAGCATACGCCGGTTGGAACGGGGGCAAAAATTTGTCAACATCTTCCTGCGTCGGTATTTCAAACGGCATGTAGGTATGAGACAAAATATACCCGTCATAACAG
>JAGGYV010000114.1 GCA_021162325.1 Desulfobacteraceae bacterium
TTATTATTATTATTATTATTACATAGGCTGCAGTTATGAATATCGAGTTCCAGAATATTTAAATTGACAGACTTCACTTTTTCCGCAGATTCAAGCGTCAGCTCAAGGAATCCGTTAAATGAGAATTTTTCCAGGTCCGGTTCAAGGCTGAGCTTATAATGAAGGGGAATTACATTCATGAGTGTATACCTTTAAATTATTAAGGTTAAAATTGATGGCTTCGTAAAAAGCTTTTCATGGTGACGCATCACCACTGTATCAAAAAATAACTTGTCCATCATTTTAAATGTTTATGAATGAGTTATTTGGAAGCTATGCAACGCCTTTTTATGACGCAGTATCCATTAATAAGTGAATCCATGCGCATAAACAATTTTTCCCTGCGCCTCTGCGGGAGATAATGCTTTTAAGATTTACTTATTTGGAAATTCAACTTTTGCGTTGCGCTGCATCCTTCGTTTTTTCATTGTACGATAAGTACGAATCATCACTCAGGATTTACGCGCCTTACCAATTTTTTAAAAATGGTGGAGTTTTTTTCTTTGCCATCAGAATTCGGCTTTTTACGAGATCGTCAAAAAAGGGGGCTTAATTTTTTACTTTTCTTTCTTGAAAAGAATAAATTTAAGTTTTATAACCGTAACCCTGGTTGTGATATGCGGGGTGTCAGCGGTGCCTTGTTTCCCGAAATCCGCTTTATGCGGGGCAGAATTCCCTCCCAAGGGTTGAATGCGGGTAAATAAGTTATTCTGACCGGTCGCCGCGCAACAGACGGTTACGAACCTCGTCAGATCCGGAAGGAAGCAGCGATAAGTAATTTAGTCTGTGTCGTGGATCGATCCCGGTTATGCTATAATTTATTTTTCGCAAATATTCGACGGAGGGTTCACAACCAGATTTTTTTTCTTTTTAACCCACCGAACCGCCTCGTTTTTTTTATTGATTTTCTTCATGAACTTTCCTTGACAATCCTTGTTTGCGTCTTATTTTTTTGATGAAATTTGAATCGGGTTAAACGGATTTATACCTGTTCACAACAGGTTATACTGCAATGTGCTAATAAGATATAAATCTCTTATTAATTCAGGAGTTATAAATTGACAGACAATTCACAAAAAAAGAAGAACATCACCATTGAAACAGATGACATGCTTTTCAAAAATTCAGATGAACAGGAACCTGTTGCAACGGGTACATTATCAGAAAAAGAACAAACAAATGAAACAGAAAAGGCAAAGACGTTAGAAGAGCAATTGAAAGAGGCAAAACAGGAAATTGTTCAGGAGCACGATCAATTACTTCGTTTGTCTGCGGAATTTGAAAATTATAAAAAACGATTGAATCGGCAAATGGATGAGTTCCGAAAATATGCGAATGAAACCCTGCTTAAGGATTTTTTATTCGTTGTGGATAATCTTGAACGCGCATTGAATACATCCGTCGAAAATCCTGGCGAAAATCCTGGCGAAAATATCGGTGAATCGTTGCAGACCTGTGTGACTGAAGGCGTTGAGATGACATTAAATGAGATCTTAAAAATTTTATCCAAGTTTAATGTGACACCGATTGAGTCTCTGGGAAAATTATTTGATCCTGTTTTTCATGAAGCCGTCATGCAGGAAGAATCTGATGAGCAGTCTGAAAATACGGTCATTAATGAACTCCAAAAAGGATATTTGATCCACGATCGACTGCTCCGGCCGTCAATGGTGGTTGTTTCCAAGACAAAATCATAATAATACATCTAAAAAAAATACAATATATAATTTAAGGAGGCAAAAATGGGGAAGGTCATAGGAATTGATCTCGGCACCACAAACTCATGTGTCGCGATAAGAGAACATAATGATACCAACATTATTACGAACCCTGAAGGCGGGCGTACCACCCCTTCTACTGTCGGCGTTGCCGAAGACGGCGAACGGGTAGTCGGGCAGGTAGCCAAACGTCAGGCGATCACGAATCCGGAAAATACGGTTTTTGGCGTTAAACGACTGATTGGAAGAAAATTTGACTCCTCAGTGGTCCAGAATGATATCAAAAATCTTCCATATAAAATTGAAAAAGCCAGCAATGGAGACGTCCGCATTAACTTACGGGGGAAACAGTATAGTCCGGCGGAAATTTCATCATTTATTCTGGCGGACATCAAACATACTGCTGAAGAGTACTTGGGAGAGACGGTGACCGATGCGGTTATTACGGTACCCGCGTATTTTAACGACAGCCAGCGACAGGCGACCAAAGACGCCGGAAAAATTGCCGGACTGAATGTGCTCCGGATTATCAATGAGCCGACGGCCGCATCCCTGGCATATGGTCTGGATAAAAAATCCGATGAAAAAATTGCGGTGTTCGATCTTGGCGGAGGAACGTTTGATGTTTCCGTTCTTGAAATCGGTGATGGGGTTTTTGAAGTAAAATCGACGAATGGTGATACGCATCTGGGCGGAGATGATTTTGATCTGCGCTTGATTGATTTTCTGGCGGATGAATTTAAAAAAGAAAACGGAATTGACATCCGAAGTGACAAAATGGCACTTCAGCGGCTAAAAGAAGGTGCGGAAAAAGCAAAAATGGAACTGTCCACAGCGCTTCAGACGGATGTGAACCTTCCGTTTATTACAGCAGATAAAAATGGCCCGAAACATCTGAACATCAAACTGACCCGGGCAAAATTTGAATCACTTGTGAGCGACCTTCTGGACAAGCTTAAACGCCCGTGTGTGACGGCTTTAAAAGATGCAGGGATGTCAGCGTCAGATATTGACGAGGTTATTCTTGTTGGTGGAATGATACGGATGCCGGCGGTTCAGGACCGTGTAAGGAAAATTTTTGGTAAAGAACCGCATAAAGGGGTGAATCCCGACGAAGTGGTTGCGTTAGGTGCCGCGATTCAGGGCGGCGTTTTAATGGGCGATGTAAAAGATGTTCTGCTGCTGGATGTGACGCCCCTTTCTCTGGGCATTGAAACGTTGGGCGGGGTGATGACGAAATTGATTGAAAAAAACACCACGATTCCCACAAGAAAAAGTCAGACATTTTCAACGGCCCAGGACAGTCAGCCGGCAGTCTCCATCCACGTGCTTCAGGGCGAGCGGGAAATGGCGGCTTATAATAAAACAATGGGCCGGTTTGATCTGTCTGATATCCCGCCAGCACCTCGCGGCGTACCCCAGATCGAAGTTACTTTTGACATTGATGCAAATGGCATTGTTCATGTGTCGGCAAAGGATATGGCCACCGGAAAAGAACAGTCCATTCAGATCACCGCTTCCAGTGGTTTGTCCCAGGAAGAAATTGATAAACTGGTGAAAGATGCCGAGCTGCATGCTGATGAAGATAAAAATTTAAGGGAAAAAGTAGAAGTAAAAAATAATGCAGACTCGCTGATATACTCGACTGAGAAATCCATGGCCGAGCTGGGTGACAAGGTGGACAGCGAAACCAAGGCCAAAGTGGAAGGCATCAGAGAACAGCTGAAAAAAGCCATGGAAAGCGATGATACGGATGAAATCAAGCGGTTGACAGAAGAGCTGACCCAGGCTTCCCATAAACTGGCAGAAGCGATTTACCAGCAGGCTTCCCAGGCCGGCGCAGAGGATGCCGGTGGGCCGGAAGCAGATGGTGCGGCAGGAGATGCAACTCAGGGTCAGCCTGCTGGCGATGATGAAGATGTTGTTGACGCAGATTTTGAAGAAGTTAAGGATGATAAGAAATAAAATCTTATTTTAGATCATCCTTCTTATATACTGATCATCAGTAAGCTAAAACCCGGAACATGAATTGTGTTCCGGGTTTTTTTGTGCAATTGAATAAAGTTGACTTTTTTCAGTGATTTGATAGATGCATTGTATTAAAATTTTATCAAAATTTCGTGTTTAATATATTTAAAAACCTGTTGATTGATCTAAAAATATCAGGGTGTAAAATATGCTGATTACAGAAATGCTGGCCCGAAATTTCAGGGTTTATGGAGATGAAACGGCATTGATCGAACGTGAGCCGTCAACCGGTAAGCGTTTTTCCATAACGTGGAAGGAATTTTATCATCAGTCCAACCAGCTGGCGAACAGTTTGGACGCTTATGGCATTAAAAAGGGAGACCGGGTTGTCATATTAATGATGAATTGTATTGAATGGCTCCCGATTTATTTTGGTATTTTGCGGGCCGGCGCCATTGCGGTGCCATTGAATTTCAGATTTCAGGCAGATGATATCAAACGCTGTATTCAGCTATCCGGGGCCAATGCCATTATTTTTGGAGAAGAATTTGTTGGTCGAATCAATGAATCCAAATCCGTACTGGATCAAACGGTTCATACCTATTTATTTTCCGGAGCTTTGATGGAAAAACCGGCATTTGCAGCATGGTATCCGGATGTTTTAACCGGTCACAGTATTGACGAACCGGATGTGGCGCTGGATTTGCTTGACGGCGCCGGCATTTATTTTACATCCGGAACCACCGGTCACCCCAAGGGAGTATTCCTCCAGCACCGGCATCTGGAATTTTCCTGTTATGTTGAAAACAGACATCATAATCAGGTCCATGGGGATAATTTTTTATGTATCCCGCCGCTGTATCATACCGGGGCTAAAATGCACTGGTTCGGGAATTTGATTGTCGGTGCTAAATCCGTCATTTTAAAAGGGGTCAGCCCCAAGGCCATACTGGAAGCCGTTTCAGAGGAACAGGCGACCATTGTCTGGCTTTTGGTGCCCTGGGCGCATGACATTCTGGTTGCCATTGAGAATAATGAAATCAATTTAAATGATTACAACCTGGACCAATGGCGGCTGATGCATATCGGTGCACAGCCGGTTCCTCCCAGCCTGATCCAGAAATGGACACAAATTTTTCCAAACCATCAATATGACACCAATTACGGTCTGACGGAAGCGACTGGTCCGGGATGTGTTCATCTGGGAGTTGAAAATTATTATAAGGTCGGTGCCGTCGGTGTTCCGGGCTTTGACTGGGAATGCCGGATAATGGACGAGAGCATGAACCCCGCAGCAATGGGGAGTCCGGGAGAACTTCTGGTCAAGGGGCCGGGGGTCATGAAAGAGTACTATAAGAATCCGGAGGCAACGGCACAAACAATCAGAAACGGATGGCTGTTTACCGGTGATATTGCCCGCATGGATGCGGATGGATTTATCTGGCTGATTGATCGGAAAAAAGATATTATTATCAGCGGCGGTGAAAATATTTTTCCCAATGAAATTGAAAATTTTTTAATGACAAACAACAAAATCCTTGATGCAGGGGTTATTGGAGTCTCTGACACACGCTTAGGGGAAATTGTTGCGGCGGTGATTTCTTTAAAACCGGGGATTAAAATGTCTGAGGAAGAAATTATACAATTCTGTGAGGCTTTGCCGAGATATAAACGTCCGAGAATAGTGTTTTTAGGAGAGGTTCCGAGGAACCCGACCGGTAAGATTGAAAAGCCGAAACTCAGACAAAGATATGCCGGAATATAATTTAGTTCCTTATCTCTGATTTTTGTATTTTTGGCAAAATATTTTAAATCTCAAAAAGTGTGAAGTGACTAAAGTGATCTAAAGTGCCTAAAGTTATGGACTGCGCTAAACGCGCGATCATTTTTAATATAAAAATTAACAATGCCGAAGGCATTAACCATAACTTTGGCTCACTTTAAACTTTAGTTCATTTTTAACTTTTCCGGTTTATCTATGTTAGGATTATGTCTTTATTCACATCCTTTTAAAAGTATTTTTGCAATCTCTTCATGCTGAATTTGAAAAGAAAACGATCAAAAATGATCGAACTGATTCAAATGATGAAAACACTGGATCAGGCGGTGGCGCGATGTTCCCGGTGCGGTATGTGCCAGGCGGTTTGCCCTTTATACATTGTCACAAAAAATGAGAGTGATGTCGCCAGGGGCAAGTTGATGCTTTTAGATGGGCTGATGCGGTCGTTTTTTGAAGACCCCAAAGGGGTTTTGCAAAGACTGGATCGATGTCTTCTTTGCGGGTCTTGTGCGGCAAATTGTCCAAGAGGGGTCAACACCCTGGAAATTTTTTTAAATGCCAGGATCATCATATCCGGATACAGCAGGATGCCCTTGGTAAAAAAAATTATTTTCAGGTACCTGTTGTCAAACCCGGAATTGTTTGACCGGATCATTTCCTGGGCCTCAAAATGGCAATACCTGTTTTTTATAAAGACGGAGTTTCAATTAGATGCGTCCTGTGCAGCTCTGATTTCACCACTGCTTTCCAAGCGTCGAATGGTCCCCCTTGCCCCGGTTCCTTTTCATAAAATTAGCCCGAAGATAGACCCGGCGCTGAAACCAAAGCTGAAACCAAAGCTGAAACCGGAACGGAGAAAAACGGAGAAAAAATCAGGCTTAAAAGTTGCCTTTTTTGTCGGCTGCCTGTTGGACAAAGTTTTTCCAAAAATCGCAACAGATATTGTCCGTATTTTAAATTATCATGAAATCAGTGTATTCATACCGTCATCCCAAGGGTGCTGCGGTATCCCTGCCCTGTCTTCCGGCGATCAAGTAACGTTTAACCGGCTGGTTGCGCACAGTCTGGATCAGTTTGATCCGTCAGGCTTTGATTATCTGGTGACCGGTTGCGCGACATGTACGGCAACCATTAAAAAATTTTGGCCCTCTATGTATAAACCAGCCTCCGAAGATCAGGGGGCAGCCGTTCATCGGATTGCTGAAAAGACATATGATATTAATCAGTTTTTAGTCGATGTCCTGGGGGTGAAAAAATCCGATAAAGCGGAACAAAATGCAGCCAGGCCAATTATAACCTATCACGATCCCTGTCATTTGAGAAAAACGTTGAATGTCCATTCTGAACCGAGACTTGTGATTCAAGCCAATAATGCGTATTCGTTCAAGGAAATGCCGGATGCCGATACCTGTTGCGGTATGGGCGGCAGTTTTAATCTGGCGCACTATGGTCTTTCCACGGACATCGGTAAAAAGAAAGTTGCCAATATCGAAAGCACCGGAGCCGCAGTCGTGGCAACCGGATGCCCGGCGTGCATGATTCAGCTGGTAGATATGCTTGCCAGGGAAAAAAAACAAATACGGGTTGCGCATACCATTGAAATTTATTCTGAGAAAATTTTATCCGCGATACCTTCTGGCGCCATTTAAATTGTCGTGATTGTAAAGGTTTATGTAGCTATGCGTAGGGTCTGTCAAAGAAATAATATTGACATTTTTGATGATTAATGATCCTTTTATTATGGTCTCTTAATACTTTAAAGTATTATTCTGTCATTGATGAGCGTATCAATAAATAGTCATGGGACATCGCTGGATCTTGCAATTCATTTGTCTTCATCAAGATTCTATCCCAAAAAAAATGAATGATCAGTCAGTCCCGAGTATATTTATTGTGTTACATATATATATCCGGTAAGGAATAATGGACGAGGGAAGTAGCGTTTTTTAATTAAAACACTGTTAGCAGGTAAGTTGATATTAATCTTTTGTGAGGTTCGTTTCCGGAGGATAGCAAATGGAAGGTAAACGCCCGGTATTTTATCAGGATGTGGAAAGATGCGTGGATGACGTAATCAGTAAGGTGGGGAAAGAAATTGTTTTTGGATTGCCTCTGGGGCTCGGAAAGGCGAATGAGTTTGCCAACGCATTATACCAAAGGGCCAAAAAAGACCCGTCAATTCAGCTTGTTATTTGTACCGCCCTGTCGCTTGAAAAACCTTCGGGGTCAAGTGACCTGGAACAAAAATTTTTGGGACCGTTTGTGGAAAGACTCTTTGATGGATATGTTGAGCTGGATTATATGAAGGATCTTCGAAAGAAAACGATACCCGAGAATATTGAAATCAGGGAATTTTATGCCAAAGCCGGCGCTTATATAAATGTTGATCATGCCCAGATGAATTATATCAGTTCCAATTATACGCATGCCTGGCGGGATTCCATTGATAACGGAGTGAATGTGGTGGCCCAGATCGTGTGCAAAAAAGAAATTGACGGGGAAATCGTCTATAGCATGAGCTGTAATCCGGAAGTATCGTTGGATATTGTCCCGGCCCTGCGGGAACTGGAAGCACAGGGACGGAAAATAGCCATTATTGCGCAGGTTAATCAGAATCTTCCCTTTATGTATGGGGATGCCGTGGTGAAAGAGGATGCGTTTGACGCCATTATCGATGCACCGAAATATACATCCCGCCTTTTTGGCGCACCGAAAATGTCGATCACCACGCCGGATTATATGATCGGACTTTACGCGAGTACATTAATTAAGGACGGCGGCACCCTACAGATCGGTATTGGATCACTGGGGGATGCGTTATGTTATGGCCTTCGGATGCGTCATACCCAAAACGCTGACTACAAAAAGTTTATGAACGATACGGGTATATTGGGTAAGTTCGAGAATGTGATTGAGCGGATCGGCGGGGTGGAAGCGTTTGATGAAGGGATTACCGGGTCAACCGAAATGCTGGTGGATGGATACCTCCATTTGCTGGAAAGCGGGGTTGTCAAGAGAAAGACGTATAACAATGTTCCCCTTCAGCGCCTGTTAAACGAAAAAAAGATTACAGATAAAGTGACGCCGAAAACCTTGGAATTTTTAATTGAAGCCGGGGCTGTCAGCCCGGTTTTAACAGCAAAAGACTTTGATTTTTTGACGGAGTTCGGCATATTTAAAGACGGGTTGACGTTTGAAAATAACGTCATCAAAATCGGTGAAAAAGAGATTTCAGCGGATTTAACAGATTCAAAGAACATGGATCAGGTCGTTGCCCAATGCCTTGGGTCAATGCTGAAAAATGATATTTTAATTCATGGGGGATTTTTCCTGGGACCGGAAGGGTTCTATAAAATGCTCAATGATATGAGCGAGGAAGCGCGCAAAAAGATTTTTATGACCAGCGTCCTGAATGTGAATCAGCTCTATGGCAATAATCCGTATTATAGTGAAGAGCTTAAGGTCCTTCAGCGACGCGAAGGTCGGTTTGTCAATGCGTGCCTGATGGTAACTCTTTCCGGTGCCGTTGTGTCCGATGGGTTGGAAAACGGGCAGGTGGTCAGTGGTGTTGGCGGTCAGTATAATTTTGTGTCACAGGCCCATGCGCTCCCGGATGGTCGCTCCATACTCATGTGCAAAGGGGTTCGCGGGGCCGGTAAGTCCGCTGCTTCGAATATTGTGTTTAATTACGGTCATACGACAATACCCCGGCATTTAAGGGATTTTGTGATTACAGAATACGGGATTGCGGATTTACGGGGAAAAATGGATAAGGAGGTTATTGCGCAGCTGCTTAACATTACCGATTCCCGGTTTCAGGAGGAGTTACTGGAAGTAGCAAAGAAAGCACGAAAAATTCCATCAGATTATATTATTCCGGATCAGTTTAAAAATAATACCCCCGAACGCCTGGAAGCTGAGATTGCGCTTTTTAAAGAAAAAGGCTTTTTTGAGCCATTTCCGTTTGGTACGGATTTTACCGATGAAGAATTGGTCATTGGAAAATCTCTGAAATGGCTGAAAGCCCAGATGACAGAAGGATTGAGCAAAGTGTCAAGCTTGGGTAAAGCGATTACCATCCGGACCGTTCCGGAAAAAGCCAAGCCTTATCTGGAAAGGCTTCAGCTGGATAATCCGGGATCGGCGAAAGAAAAAATGATGCAGAAACTGGTGATTTACGCATTGTCGTCAACCGGAAGTATATAACGCTTTTGATGAAGCCATCAAAGAGGATCGTCAAATGTGGGGCAGTGAGTTTTTAACCTATTGAAAATAAAGGAGTAGTCATGGTTGAAGGTCTGGATCTTGAATATTTTGGGCGTAAGCATTTGAGACGTATTTATCGAAATCTGCCCACTTCCGTTTTGTATGAGGAGATCGTGAATAACCGTGAGGGCCAGATTGCTCATTTGGGGCCGGTTGTTGTTCGAACCGGTCATTATGCAGAGCTGCCGCCCGAAGATAAGTTTTTTGTCAAAGACCCGGACAGTGAAAAAAAGATTTTCTGGAGCGAGGAAAAAAATGAATTATCGGAAAATCATTTTAATACACTGTTTCATCGCATGCTGGCCTATGTGCATAATAAAGAAGCCTATGTTCAGGATTGTCTGGTCGGCAGTGAAGAAGAATATCAAATGCCCATCCGAATCGTAACGGAAACTGCATGGCACAGCCTGTTTGTTCGAAGTATGTTTTTTCAGGTGGATGACCAGAAAAAACTTGAGGATTTTGCGCCTGAATTTACGATCATTCATATTCCCGGTTTTCATGCGATACCGGAACTCGACGGCACCCATTCAACGTCATTTGTTATTATTAATTTAACCCAGAAGCTTGTTCTGGTGGGCGGTTCCAGTTATGCCGGGGAACTCCGGCAGGTGGTGTTTACCCTTGCCAGTTACCTGATGCCGGAATCTGTTTTTTGTATGCGCTGTTCGGCCAATGTGGGCAAAGATGGCGATGTGGCCATATTTTTAGGCCGGGAGGATACGGGTAAATCAACATTGGCAGTTGATCCTGATCGAAGTTTGATCGGTGACCATGCCCATGCCTGGAGTGAGAAAGGACTGTTTAATCTGGAATGGGGCGGCTATGCCAAGATTATGAATATTGAGAAAGAAAAACAGCCGTTCATCTATGAATGTACGCGAAAATTCGGTTCTATTATGGAAAATGTTTCCATTGATATGGATACCCGGCGGGTTAACTTAAAGGATAACAGCCTGACAGATAATACCCGGTGCATCTACCCCATATCCCATATTCCGCATGCCTATCGGGAAGGAGTGTTTGAGCATCCCAAAAATTTGTTTTTGTTGACCTGTGATGCCTATGGTGTCCTCCCCCCCATTGCCCGGTTGACCCCTGAGCAGGCGGTATACGCATTTTTATCAGCGTATACGTCAAAATTTAATCAGGTGGAATCCGGTGAGTTTGAAGCCCAGGTTATGTTTAGTGTTGCTTTTGGTGATACCATGATCGCATTGCCGGCATACGCATATGCCAAGCGGTTGATGGAAAATATTATTAAATATAATATTAACTGTTGGCTGGTGAATACCGGATGGAGCGGAGAGCCAAGTTTTAAGAGTGAACGGATCAAACTTTCGCATACCCGGGCATTGGTTAAAGCGGCCATTTCCGGGGAATTTTCAAAAATGGAATTTGACGTCGACCCGGTATTTCAGTTTGAAATTCCAAAGAAAAGCCCGGGCGACGTGGTCCCGGCAGATATTTTACATCCGCGGCAGTCAGCGGAAGATGCCGGTGAATATGAACTGCGGGCCATTCGTCTGGTCGCGGAGTTTATGAAGAATTTTGAGCAGTATGAGGACATTGTTCCGGAAGAAATGCGTGCCATGTTGTCACAAATTATTTCCATTGATGACAACCTGGATCTGGAAGATTTTGGGTTGTCCATCTGATAACATATTGGCGCATAGGGGGATGAGGCCCCATCCTTTTTTGATATATGGAATAGAATAAAAATAGCGAGGTCCGTATTGAGTGCGGATCTCGCTGGTTTTATTTTTTTACAATCTTGTTTATTTATTTGTTTAAAATGTTCTTTTCAAAAGTTAGCGTGGCAAAGTAATCCGCCATCGTTTCTTCCCTCCTGATCAGTTCAACTGATCCGTTTTGTCGAAGCAGCAGTTCCTGAGGGCGCAGCTTTGCGTTATAGTTAAATCCCATGGCATGACCATGGGCGCCGGTATCATGAATGATGAGGATGTCATCTGTTTCAATTTTCGGGAGTTCCCGTTCAACAGCGAATTTGTCAATGTTTTCACAAAGCGATCCCACAACATCAACTTTTTCAGTGGGGAATGTTGTCGGGTCTTTGCCAAGAACGTCGATATGATGATAGGCACCGTACATTCCCGGACGCATCAATGCAGACATGCATGCATCGACGCCAATATACTTACGGTAAATGTCTTTGCGGTTAATCGCCTTTGTGACTAATACACCATGGGGGCCCGTCATATAACGGCCGCTTTCCATAAACAGTTTAGGCGCATACCCGTTGGCGGACTGGTAGGCATCAAATAAGGCACTTATTTCTCTGCTCATTCGCGTCAGGTTTAAAGGGGGGTCTTCCGGCCGGTAGGGAATCCCGAGGCCGCCGCCAATATTAATGAATTCGAATCGGATATTCAGTTCACCGGACAGCCATTCGGTTAATTTCAGCAGCATCCGGGTCGTTTCAACAATATAGGAATAATTGAGATCGTTGGACGCCAGCATGGTATGAAGCCCGAAGCGGGTGCTCCCGAGTTCGGTCATTTGCCGATAGGCTTCTATTATCTGATCATGACTGACGCCGTATTTAGCTTCAATCGGATTTCCGATGATATCATTTCCGCTTCGGCGAGGCCCTGGATTATAGCGAAAACAGATGAGATCCGGGATGGCGGTGAGTTCGGGAATGAGTGAAATGTCATCAAGGTTTAAGATGCACCCGCCGTCAGAAAAGGCTACCTTGAAATCTTCATCTGTGGTATTATTTGACGTGAAAATGATTTTTTCACCAAAGGCACCCTGTTGGCGGCTTAATACGAGCTCCGGAATGGAACTGCAGTCAAATCCAAATCCCATTTTTTGTATAATCGCCAGGATGCTTGGATTGGGAAGCGCTTTAACCGCATAGTATTCCATAAATCCGTCAATATTTGAGAACGCATTTTTCAAGCGACGTCCGGTATCAAAAATACCGGCTTCGTCGTATATATGGAATGGGGTCCCAAAGTGTGCAACGATGTCCGCCAGAGCAGGCAGCAGTCTTTTTTTGAAGTCATCTGACATCGGCATAGGGGTATCTCCTTAATTATAATGGATGGAACATTTCTATTGTTGATTGGTTTTTTGTTTGGTCTGGAATTGAAAATTTCAAAGTAAGATAAACATTTTTGAGATTGTTTTCAAGACAATACAGGACCTGATGGCTTAAAACTTGACAAAAAACCATGGATATTGGATTTTAATACAATGTTAACGTTGACGGCTTCGTAAAAAGCCCAAATTCTGTGTTGCGCTGCATCCTTCGCTACTTCATGGTACGCTAAGTACAAATCATTACTCAGGATTTGCGCGCCTTGAATTTGAATTTTTATACTTTGCCGTCGAAATCTGACTTTTCTCGGGACTATCAACGTCGTAGCTTTTGCCGTTTAAAAGAGCGGCCGCAGGACAGGTATAAAATGATTGAAGTGGAATCTTCCAAGACGATATTGTTTGTCGATGACGAGGAAACAATCCTCGACATCGCCAGCGAGCATTTTCAAAATCTGGGATATCAAGTCCTTACGGCGAAAAACGGCCGGGAGGCGGTCGACACGGTTGAAAATGCGAATCATATCATTGACTGCTGTTTCACCGATATAAACATGCCCGAGATGGACGGCCTTGAGCTTGCCGAATACCTGCGGAATTATGATAATACAATTCCTGTTGTGATTATGACCGGTTACCCTTCCCTGGATAACACCCTCCTGACATTGAAAAACGGCGTGGTTGATTTTTTAGTAAAGCCTGTGAACCTGGAACAGATGACCCTCTGCCTTCAGCGTGTTTTGAGGGAACGCGAGTTATTTATTAAAAATATTTTACTCAATAAAGAGCTGGAGAGTAAAAGACGGCTGGAGGAATTAAATCGCGAGCTGGTTCTAAAAGTCGAGGAGCTTCGGGTACTGAACCGGATTATGACGGAGTTGATGTCTTTAAATACCGGTTCGGAAGTGTTATATCATATTGCGGAAATGGCGACGGTGATTACCCCGGCCAGTCACTCGGTTTTTTATGCGGTCAGTGAATCGTTTAACACGCCGTTTGAGCTTACACGCGCTGTCCGAAGCAGCCATGGAACTTTAGAAAATCAGTCCGTTGAAGATGAAATGGAACCTGAAAGGAATTTTGATCTTTTTGATTCCGCTTTAAGTGATTTGATCAAGGAAATTGCTATTGATGAAATGCCTTTGTTAATTGCCGAGAATACAACGCCTGACCTGTCGGATAAGATTCGGTCATTGATGGGAATCCCGCTAAAAATAAGAGAGAATGTGTTCGGTGTTTTAATAGCTGTGAGCACAAACGAGCATCACTTGTTTACTGAAAAAGATTTGTATTACATGTCGTTCTTGATTCAACAGGCGGCGTATCTGGTTGAGAATCTGGCCCTGTATGAAAACATTTATGAGAATTTATTTTCGACCCTTTCGGCTCTGGTTAAAACGGTTGAAGCCAGAGACGTTTATACCAAGGAACATTCGAGCCGGGTAAAAGATACGGCAATTATTATTGCCAAAGCGTATGGGTGTTCGAAAGAAGAGATTGATGTGCTTGATTTTGCCGGCCGTCTCCATGACATTGGAAAAATTGGTATTCGGGATGATATTCTTTTAAAATCCGGTCGGTTGACGGATGCCGAGTATGAAAAAATAAAGGAACACCCGCTGATCGGAGAAAGTATTATCGGGCAGTTGGGGCTCTGGGACCGGGAGAAAAAAATTGTCCGGCATCACCACGAATGGTATGATGGCACCGGATATCCAGATGGCCTCCAGGGGGATGGAATTCCGTTTCTTGCCAGGATTCTTTCTGTCGCGGATGCATATGACGCCATGGTGTCAGACCGGGCTTACAGAAAAGAAATGCCCAATAGCGAGGTCCTTGAAATAATCAAATCCGGCAAGGGAATACAATTTGATCCCCGGATTGTGGATCTTTTTTTATCTTTGCAGTCTGCGGGTAAGTTCGAAAAAATTTACCCCCCATTGGAATTTTTTTCGTCACAGTGCTGACGTGGCAATTGATAAGAAACGAATGATCCCGTTTGATTCTGTGTGGCAATAAGATTATGGCACAAGATATAGTGGTTTTATCCGGTATTATATAAAAAATAGTGTTATTGAAAAATTTCTTTATAATTTCCTTGACATAACAATAATTTAACGTAAGAATCATACTCGTATGTGGACGATAGGCTCTGTTTTTCAATTCGATTATCGCTTGATTTAGCTTATTTATTGGGCATTAATATTGACAAACTCGTAAAAAGTCGGATTCCGATGGCAAAGAAAAAAGTTCCACCAAATCTTAAAATTGGCGAGGCGCGCAAATCCTGAGTGATGATTCGTATTTAGCGTACTATGAAGACACGAAGGATGCAGCGCAACAAAGAATTTGGACTTTTTACGAAGCCATTAATATTTAAAAATGAAGGCTGTCTCTACTGTGGCTAGTTTAGGTAATTGCCTTGAAAGAAAAATCCCATCTTCTTAAACAAAAAAATCTTTTTATCTGTGACAAGATCACGTTCAATTGCAATCTAATTCCAAGTATTATCTTTTCAGTAGTTTATAATTTAGGAACAGTCTTTTCAGCATTAAACGATTTGGCTGGGAGGTTGTCCATCGGTTATCAATTTTTTTCAATTTATGGCGGATCGTAAATTATGCTATTTGGACCCAAAAACGAGGTTATCGGACTGGATATCGGATCCCGTTCTATTAAGGTGGCGGAAGTTGCGGAGAGCAAGAAGAGCTGGACGCTAAAAAAGTTTGGAACCATTGACATTGATCCCGGGGCGATAGAGGAAGGGGTTGTAAAGGATCATCAGAATGTAGCGGATGCCATTCGTCAGCTTTACCAGAATTATAATATAAAACAGCATAATGTTGCGATTTCCATTGGCGGGTATTCCGTTATTGTTAAAAATATCACCATTCAGAATATGCCGGAAGAGCAGCTTAATGAATCCATTAATTTTGAGGCGGAGCAATATATCCCTTTTGATATCAATGATGTGAATCTTGATTTCCAGATTCTGGGAGAAGCTGAGCATAACCCGAACCAGATGAATGTTCTGCTGGTCGCCGCGAAAAAAGATATGGTCAATGACTATATCAATCTTATTGACATGGCGGGTCTTAATTTATGTATTATTGATATCGATGCATTTGCGCTGCAGAATATCTATGAATTCAATTACGGCGTTCAGGGGGAAAATATTGCACTGATTGATATCGGCGCAAGTAAAACATCGGTGAATATATTGAAAAATAATATATCGATGTTTATGCGTGATGTGTCTCTCGGCTGCAACCAAATTTATCAGAAAATTGTTTCGATCACAAATTGCACAATGGCGGAAGCTGAAGCCATAATGCTCAGTGATAAACCGGATAAACTGTCAACCGAGGAACTTAGAGAAATTATTTCAACATCTGTTTCTGACTGGTGTGATGAAATCCGGCGGGCGTTTGATTTTTTCTATTCAACCAACCCGGATGAGCGGATTAAACAGATTCTTTTAAGCGGTGGTGCTGCGAATATTAATGAATTCAGGGAATTGTTAGCGATGCAGTCGTCGGCTGAAGTGAAAATAATAAATCCCTTTGCGAAAATAAATATAACCAGTGAGCAGTTGGATGATGCTTATCTGAAACAGCTGGCACCTCAGGCCGCAATATCCATGGGGCTTGCAATCAGAAGATTGGACGACAAATGATACGTATCAATTTATTACCCTATCGGGCAGCAAGATCCAAAGAAAATATTCGTAAACAGATATCAATTTTTTTATTATCTTTTGTCCTTTTAATCGTTGTGCTGGTTGTCTTTAATAGCCTTTTAAGTTCGAAAAAAGGAAACGCTGTCAAGTGAATTGCTTAACGTAAAAAAAGAAGTCGCCATTTATGAAGAAAAAGCCATGCAGGTGGAAGAAATAAAGAAAAAGCTTGAATTGCTCAATAAGCAGATTGAAGTTGTGAATCAACTCAAGGAATATCGGGAAAAACCGCCAATACTTCTGGCGAAAATGACGGAAATGGTTATTCGTGGGCGCATGCAACTAACCCGGTTCATTTATGACGACGCCAATTTAACGCTGGATGGTATTGCTCTGGATAATGAAACTGTTGCCGATTTTATGCTGCATCTGGAGCGTTCGGATTTGTTCTCAAGTGTCGTTCTGGCAAGTTTACAGCAATCAAGCTATGATAAAATTATAATAAAACAGTTTAATATTACATGTAAAAAAGTTGTACCGAAAAAGGAAGCCCCGGCATCTAAATAGTCATGAGAGCCTAAGCAGGCGGAGAAAAGGTGAAAGAAGAAATGAAAAAACTTGATATCTCATTAGATTCTATTGAGCCGCTGATTAAACAAATTAGTGAATTGACAAAAGTTCAGAGAATTATTATTTGCTGTGTGCCGGTTGCATTGATTGTTGGGATATTTGTATATTTTTTGTACATGCCGAAATATGAAGAAATAAATAAAATAAATAAAGAAATTGCGAAACAGGAAGAGACGTTAAAAAAGTCAAAAAAAAGTGCTGCGCAATATGTGGAATTTCAAAAAGATCTGGAAATGGCCCAGGCAACGTTTAATGCTGTCGCAAAAGCCCTGCCGTTAACCGATGAGGTCCCCTCATTATTGACAGGCATCTCTCAGGTGGGAAAAGATGCGGGGCTTACTTTTTTGTTGTTTAAACCTGAGCCTGAAACAATGAAGGATTTTTATGCTGAACTTCCGGTGACTATGAGTCTGTCCGGTTCCTACCATGATCTGGGCGTTTTTTTTGATCAACTGGCGGGAATGTCTAGAATTGTCAATGTTAAAAAGTTTGATATACAACAATTTAAGAAGGGACGAGTGTATGTGAATAATTCACAATCTGATAACGTAAAAATAGCATGCACGATTGAAACATATAAATTTGTGGAATCCCCGCCTAAGGTTGCAGAACAGGGAAAAGACAAAAAAAAGAAATAAAAAGAAGATAAATTATGTATAAAATTTATTGTTGTTTAATCGGTATTCTTTTTTTAGGGGTTTGTTTTTCAGGCGTTGATCAGGATGCGGATGCGTCTGATGCCGTAAGATATATCAGTAACCGTGTGAAAATTATACGGCCTGAAAAAATGGTGGAAATTTCTGATTCGGTTTCTACTGCCCGTGTCGTTAAAGGTGCTGAAACAAAGATTGCCTCAGTGTCACAATTTCAGCCGAAAACTGCGGTGCCTCTTTCAGAAACGAACGGCTCGGCGAATGGTATTGAGTCTCTGGCGTCCGACGGTGATATTCCTGTCGATGGTATGTCCGGTCAAAAATTTGACGCCCAGCTCAGAAAAGAAGTTTCAGCGATAATCGGTAAAAATGAACGGTTTTACAGTCGAAAGGGACGGATCGATCCCTTTGAACCGTTTCTCCGTGAGGCAGAATTCATAACTGCGCCCGCGTCCAAGTTTACGCGACGTGTTCCCCGGACACCTTTGGAAAAAATTGATTTGAGTCAGTTGAAACTGACCGCAGTTCTACGGACGTCGACGAAAATAAGAGCCCTTGTTCAGGAGGTGTCCGGCAAAGGATATGTTGTGAGGGAAGGCACCTATGTTGGAAATAAAGGCGGGCAGGTTTCTAAAATATTGAAAGACCGAATAAAAGTTGAGGAAAAGTATTTAGACGTTCTTGGGAAAATCTCTGTACGTGAAAGAGAAATGAAACTTCGGCAATAATCTGGAGAGTTAAACATGTTTGATTGTAGTCACATGATATCGGAAAAAAAAATCGGGTGGTCGATTTATGGTTCTTTTTTGTCGATCCTTTTTTTGATGTTGATTTTGCTTTCTGCCGGTTGCGCATCCATGTCGGATAATAAGGAAGCGGCATCCGGGAAAGCGGATTCCCCAAAAGTAATAACCGGTATAAATACAGTTGTTGCAGCGGACTCTGAAAGTGTGCTTGTCAGCGCAAACAAACAACTGAATTATACCTCCGTCAAGCAGCATGATCCGCCAGGCGTGATATTGTTGTTTCCGGAAACAACGCTCGGGGAAATCCCCCCCACACTGACGCCGGACAGTCAAATCATAAAGACAATCATTTCTTCCCTGTCATCCGATCAAAAAAATACCCGGCTTGAAATAGGATTAAAGGAAGATCTTTCTTATGAAGTGCAGAAGGAAGGTACCGTTCTTAAAATCGTATTTCAGCGGCCGGGAACGGTTTTAACTGAGGAGAATCAGGCCATTGAATTAAATGAAGAATCAGCCGAAGTTGAAAATCCTTTAAGTGCGCCGGTTGTTGCGGGTTCCCTTGAAGTGGCGGCTGCGGGAAAAAGAACAGAAAAAGAAGTGACTGCGGGTGAAGACAAAAGGAAAAATATAGAAACAGCCGTTATTAACCGGATCGATTTTTCAACCCAGGCGTCCGGAAAATCAATGATTATTGTTGGAACTGATTTACCGGTTAAATTTGACATCCAAAAGATAGCGGCAAGAACATTAAAAGTCAGAATTTATAACAGTCGGCTTCCGGAATACCGTCGCCACAAACCGTTAATTACGACACGGTTTGAAAGTGCGGTTGACCGCATCAGCCCGATGCAGGCAACTGATTTAAAAAAAGCGACCGACCTTATTATTGAACTCAGGGAATGGGTACCCTATCGGCCGGTTGCCGAAGACAATGTGTTAACAATAAACTTTGATCCCTCTTCAATTGGTCCCCGGCCTTTTGAATCTGCCAATTTGTCGCCCTGGCAACAGGTTCTCGATGAAATAACCTATTCTGTTCCGTCTCCTGAAACGCAGGCAAAAGATCAGACGATCGTTGAAGAAGATCCCTA
The DNA here is from genome assembly GCA_021162325.1 of Desulfobacteraceae bacterium. Taxonomy (GTDB): domain Bacteria; phylum Desulfobacterota; class Desulfobacteria; order Desulfobacterales; family Desulfosalsimonadaceae; genus SURF-3. Next base: position 19,637 of record JAGGYV010000114.1, read on the forward strand.
TGGAGATATTTTAGGCGGGAAAAAAGTATATACCGGTCAGAAAATTGCACTTGATTTTTATAAAACAGACATCAAAAATGTTTTTCGCATTTTGCAGCAAGTCAGTGGCAAAAATTACGCAGTCGATAAAAATGTGACCGGCGAAGTCACTATTTCACTTGATAAACCGATTCCCTGGGATCAGGTGCTTGATTTGATATTAAAGATGAATCAGTTGGGCAAGATGGAACAGGATAATATTATTCGTATTGCAACAACTGCGACCCTAAGTGCGGAAGAGGTGGCGCAGCAGAAAAAATTTGAAGCCATTCGAAGTCGCAGGGAACAGCAAAAAACACTGGAACCATTGGTAACAAAATATATTCCGGTCAATTATGCAAATGCCCAAAGCGAGATACTCCAGCACATTGAAACAATAAAGACGCCTGACCGAGGGAGCATTACCGTTGACGATCGAAATAATCAGCTCATCATTACCGACACAAATGCAGTTCTTTTAAAAATGAATGAGATTATTTCTCAAATTGACAAGGTCACGCCGCAGGTTCTTATCGAAGCCAGAATTGTTGAAGTCAGCAATAACTTTACCCGCGATGTCGGCGTCGCATGGGGCGTTAGCGGTGAAGATATTTACAGAAGCAATATGGATGGCCAATATTCATATAATATTGCCATGAACACGCCACTTTTGACTCAAGAGCCGAACCAGGGGGAAGGAGTTATTGATTTTAATTTTACCCGTCTGGATGCATGGGGCACCCCTGTTGTATTAGATGCAGCGCTTAAAGCCATGGAACTGGAAGGGAACGGAAAAATTATTTCATCCCCGAAAATTTTAACGATGAACAATAAAAAAGCAACGATCAATCAGGGGCAGGAGTTCCCCTATCAAGTGGTGGAAGACGATGAAGTGAGTATCGAATATAAGAAGGTTGGCCTTTTGCTCGATGTCACGCCGCATGTTACTCCGGATCGACGGGTTTCTCTTAAGCTGAAGACCACTAAAAATGAAATTACCGGATTTATTCCGACGGGTGAACCCATCACTTCAATCAATGAAGCGGAGACCGAACTTCTGGTGAATGATGGTGAAACGATTGTTATCGGTGGGGTCGTGAAAAATGATGTTAAATTTACTGAAACCGGATTCCCCATATTAAAAGATATCCCAATGATCGGATGGTTGTTTAAAAGTAAAAATGAAACAAATTCAAAACAGGAGTTGTTGATTTTTTTGACTCCCAGAATTGTTCAGCTTGAGCAGCGGGATATGGTGCAGGCTGAAAATTAATAACGATGGCTTCGTAAAAAGCCCAAATTCTTTGTTGCGCTACATCCTTCGCTTTTTCATAGTACGCTAAGTACGAATCAA
>JAGGYV010000210.1 GCA_021162325.1 Desulfobacteraceae bacterium
ATTTATAACACATTAAAATTTTCACAGGCTGTGCGGGTTGACCAAACCATCTGGGTATCCGGCCAGGTGGGGATGGATGAAAAAGGGACGGTGGGTGAAACAATTGAAGAACAATCCCGCATGGCATTTCAAAACCTGAAAAAAGTACTGGATGAAGCGGGTGCATCCATGGACGACATCGTGGAGTTGGTGACCTATCACACCAAAATGAAAGACATAAAAATTTTCGGAAAAATAAAATCGGAATTTATCACGGATAATTTTCCGGCATGGACCGCGGTGGGTATAACGGAACTCGTTTTTCCGCAACTCATGCTTGAAATCCGGGCAACTGCGATTATTGGCAGCGGTAGTAAATAAAACGCCGTGTCAACTCTCACGGCACCATTCAACTTCTTAAATTTTAAGGATACTGAATCACATTCATTCTAAAAAGTGATAATTTCATATCCCTGGTCCCGATATTCGACCATGGACGGATGACCGGACATATCATCTAAAAGCGTCAATTCCTGGTCCTTTGCTGCCTGTAATGTTCCCAGCTTGTTGGAACAGGCCCGGCACACCCCGCCAACCAGCCCGGCGTTTTTGACTTTTCCCCACAATTTATTCAGCGGATGATCTTCTTTAACCAGATCAGGGATGAGCTTGACGGCAGCGCCTTCTATGATAACAGACGGTGCGTGCCCTTTTGCCTTCATCTCCAGGGCATTTAACAAAACATGAATAAAACACATGGGGTCCCCGTTAAATACAAACAAAGCGAATTTCATTATTTTTTCTCCTTAAAAAAATTTTAAATAATTCACTGCCGACGCTGATTTATAATCATTCATAATTCTCCATTTATTTGTCAAGAATATAAAATAATAACTTTAAACGGCTTTCTCATATTAAAATACCTTTATATCACTTAAAATCAAATCCGCCGCCGGCATCTGATTTGTATTTGACAAAATTAACAAAATTGATAAATATGTGTCATCAAAATTTTATACCTAAAAACCTTTTTACAATACTGTCAGCCAAGAATTACTACAAAACACAACAAGCAGTCGGACCTATAGACGACTGTTTTCTTTCATATAAAAAAGGATTGCATCAATGAAGACCATTGTTAACATCAGCCTGGGACCCAGTAAAGACGACTATGATTTCAATCCGCGCTTTATGGGAAAAAATTTCCGGGTAATCCGTCTCGGTACAGACGGAAACATCGATATCGCAGCGGATCTGCTTCAGGAGTGGGATTCCAGGGCAGATGTTATCGGACTGGGGTCTATCCAGTTCCCATTCACCATCGGCAGTAAAAGCAAATCTGAAGCACAGACAAAAATCCTTGATCAGCTGGGGGGCACGTTAAACACACCGTTTACTACCGGAGACTCCCTCCGCAGTGTCGGCCACGAATGGACCATCCGGCATCTCCAATATACCTTCGGCAATAATTTTTTCAATAACAGCCGGGTGGTGTTTTTCTCCGGAATGATTAACTCCAGCTCAGCAAGCGCCATCTCCGAATATACAGGCAACATCAAATTCTGCGATCCGATTCTGGAACACGGCATTCCCAAATTTTTAAAATCCATTAACGATCTGAAATTATATGCAAACGAACTTCACAGTGTCCTCAAATGGGTGCCCAGCCGACAGTTTTCCGATTTTGCCATGCCGGTGCGGGCGTATAACGAATTTATCATTCAAAAAGCCCTCCAGCAGGCCAACATTATTGTCGTACCGTATTACAATTTCCATCAATACCTTAAAAACTGCGGAATGAAAGAGCTTTCCGGAAAAACGATCATCACTGCAACCGCCTATGATGACCGGGTAAAATTCCTGAAAGAACGCGGTGTGAATATGATTATAGACGCAACGCCTAAAATCATGGAAAACGTGGTGGGCGTCAGTGTTTTAGAGGCAATGATCATGGTGGCGCTTGATAAAACACCGGAAACCCTTTCGCGGGATGATTTGCTTGAAGTCATATCCGAGCGCCGGATGGATCCGCGCGTTATTTATCCATCCGGAGAAAAAAAACGCGTCAACCGGTTTGCCTTTGTCGTCCATCCCCTGACCCGGGACTACCTGAAAAAGATTAAGCCGGTGGGCTGGATATCCAAGTTACGGCCGACTGCCAAATTAGACACTATTGAAAAACTAATGGCATATTCGCCGCCGTTTGTTTACTCCAAGGTCACGGGAATCAAGTCTCCGACCGGGGTTGAAGCCGAAGGGTGGCTGATTGCCATTGGAATGACACCCAAACAGATGCTGGCACACAGCCCGAAATTTATAAATTCCCGGCTGCTCAAAGCTGCAAAAATAGCCAAAGGACTGGGGGCTCAGATTATCGGACTGGGAGCGTTAACCAGGGCCATGGGCGATGCAGGGGTCACAGTAGCCAAATTTTCCGATCTCCCGGTTACCACCGGCAACAGCTACAGCGCCTCAGCAGCCCTGTGGGCAACAGCCGAAGCTGTCCGGCAAATGGGTCTGATCGAAATGAGCAAAGGAAAAAAGCTGAAAGGAAAAACCATGGTCATCGGCGCTACCGGTGCTGTCGGATCGGTCTGCGCCAAACTCCTTGCAACCGCATTCAAGGAAGTTTACATGGTCGACAGCCATGATGCCAAACTGCTTTCCCTAAGAGAATCCATATTAAATGAAATTAAAGATGTAAAAGTTTACATTACAACCAGATCCGATAAATACCTTGATGAAATGGACGTCATCGTGACCGCTTCAGCTGCCAGCCCGGATGAAAAAATTCTGGATATTGAAAAAGTAAAACCAGGATGTGTGATCACCGATGTCAACCGGCCGCTTAACTTTTCCATCAAGGATGCCAAAAGACGGCCGGATGTGCTGATCATCGCGTCCGGTGAAATTGCGCTCCCCGGAAAACCGGAAATGAAAAATATCGGCCTGCCGCCGGGTGTTGCCTATGCCAGCCTGGCAGAAACGATTATCCTGGCCCTGGAAGGACGGTATGAAAATTTCAGTGTCGGCAAAGACATCCAGTGGGAAAAGGTGAGCGAAATATACAAACTGGGTTTAAAACACGGGATGAAACTCTCCGCTATATCCGGGCTTGACGGGGTTTTAAAACATGATGATTTTGTCCGGGTTCGGGATCTGGCAAGAATCGCCCAACGAACAGCAAGCAAAACCATCCCCCAATAAATTGGGGCTTAACCAGACGGCCATGGGAAATGGCGGCCTAAAGGCCGCCGCTACATGGTGTGTCGCCTCCGATCTATGTAGCGGAAACCTTTAGGTTTCCATCAATACATCGGGGAAAACGGATGCCATTCTACGCTAAATCAGGATTTGGGCACCGGTTTTTTAGTCAGACGGCAAAGTACCACCATGGCGACAAGAATTCCCGCAGAAATATAAAACGCCAGATCCAGGCTGCCGGTAATATCTTTAATGTTGCCGGCGACTCTTGCCATAAAAAAACCAAACCCCCAGCCGAGGAACACCAGGCCATAATTGACACCCAGATGTTTTGCGCCAAAAAAATCAGCCGTATAGGATGGGAGCAGGGAAAGCCCGCCGCCATATTGCCAGTAAGCAATACCCACCACGATAAAAAGCAAAACCAGGTTCTGGGATTTGATAACCGTCGGCATGGCAGCCAGGCACAAGGCGGACACCATACAGTTGATGGTATACGCTTTGTCCCTGCCAATTTTATCACTATACATTCCTGTCCCCACCCGACCGGAAGCATTTATAAGGCCGCCATATGAAACTAAAATCCACGCATTGGCCGCAAAAAACGGAATGCCTGTAGCTGCGGATTTTAAAATCCCGGCCGCATTGGCAATAATCAGCAATCCGGACTGGGTGGAACCAATGAATAAAACGACCAGAGCGTAAAACTGCCAGGTTCTCACCATCTCACCCGGTGTCCAGTCTTTCCCTGTGGTTGCCGCCGCTTTTTTCGTTGAAGTCGTTATGACTCCAGGCGGTACATACCCTTCGGGCGGCCATGCAAGGAACTGAGCGGCCACACAGATTACGACAGCAAAAAACACACCCAGCCCGACAAAACTGCCCGTAATGCCGTAATTGGTAATCAGCCACTTACCCAACGGACCGATATAGATAGCCGCGCCGCCATACCCGCCTACGACAAGACCTGCGATCATACCACGTTTATGCGGACCGAACCATTTGAGTGCCGCCGGCGTCGGGGCGGCATACCCGATACCCATGCCGATTCCGCCGAGAATGCCGAACCCGATGATCAAACCGGTATAACTTTTCATTAAACCTGCGATAATGCACCCGGATGCCAGGCAGAGCCCGCCGACGATTGCGCCGAATTTCGGTCCAAACTTATCATGAATCCGCCCCCCGGGAATCATGAACAAAGCGAATATAATAACAGCCAGAGAAAATGGCGTAGCAGCCTGGGCGTTGGTCAGGTATGTCCAACCCACGTTGATTCCTTCCATCGGCTGACCGGCCAGATCGACATTAACCAGTTTTTTGGCCCAGATACTCCAGGCATAAAGAATACCCAGACATAAATTAACCACCGTTCCTGCGGCTACGACCACCCACGCCTTGCCCGGCACTTTATCAGCCCGTGCTGCCATATTTATCCTCCATAATTGTATAAATAGCCTTAAAATAAAGCTTTGAATTCAATGAAAGTTGATTCCTTGTCTGCGCTAATATTTCTGAAATACACGTTTTTTGCAACCCCAAAGTACAATGTTTTTTTACAGGATATATCTCAATACTGCATTATCAGTGAATTTACAGTAACACCACGATCAGCAGATGATGCGGGAAAAAAATTCTGAATTTTATTGAAAGAATTGGGATTAAATTCTATCTGATCAGAAACAGACTGTATTGCTGAAGTTCCCGGTCCAGAGCCCTGGCATTTTTCATAAATTTTTCCAAAAAATCCCAGAATTGAGAGCGGTGATTTAAAACTTTCGTATGCACCAGTTCATGCATAATCGCATAATCCATCAACGCTTCCGGCAATCTCACAAGATGGATGTTTAAATTGATATTCTTCTTTGCCGAGCAGCTTCCCCATCGGGTTTTCTGGTTTCTGACAAATACCCGGTTGTATGGCAGCCCATGTTTTTCGGACAATTTATTCAGTCGCTGCACTAATATTTTCCTGGCTGTTTTCCGATCGATATCGCCGCTGGCCGGATCACTCTGACGCCGGGAAGCTGCCTGTTCAACGGCTTTCAGTTTCGGAAGATGCCGGGTGACCCATTGAACCCTTTGACCGGGCAAATGCTTCTGCGGATTCAAAGGAAACACCTTTCGGCACGGCCACCCGAACCCCTCGAAACGGCCGAATCGAAAGGTTCATATGCTTTGCCCGGATGCTCTGCTCCAGCAAGACTTCACCGACACCGAAAATAAGTACTTTCTTTTTTTTCATACAATTAAAAATCAGGGATTGACCGCCAGCAGGCTGATTCCCAGCCTTTTTTCCAGACCTTCCACCTTGGCCAGCGCATCATCTGTCAGGATTGCTGAGCTGACATCATGGCAGGAAAATGCCAGCAGGGGGGCATTGATTTCAGTTTCAAGCTGATTGATTTCTTTCAGGTCATTTTCAGATAAATTTAAAAGTGAACAGATCATGATTTTCCTCCTTAATTATTACTGGGCTTAATTATTTCCGGAGCGAACATATCAAATTTATCTTGTTTGAACGTATTCATATGAATTACTATAATCAAAACTATAAAAATTACAACACAGGAAAACATCAGGCACTCAAAACAAGTATCCGGAGAACCCAATGAAAAAATCATTCGTCAATATTTTGCTGTTGACCGGTATCCTGTGCGTTGCCGGATGCCAGAGTCTCGATCATTTTTTCCAGAAACCCACGGTCACTTTCAATTCCATCAAAATAAAAGATATGTCCATTCAAGATGCAACAGCCGTCTTTTATTTTGATGTCAGCAATCCAAATATAGTGGGCGGCACACTCAGCCACCTGACCTATGACCTGGCCGTTAATCAAAAATCAGTTGCCCGCGGAGCTGTAGACAAAGGCCTCCATATTCCTGCCAAAGGCTTTAAAACTGTTGAACTACCTGTATCAATTAATTATTTCGACATCATTGATTCTTTAAGCGACATCGCCACAACAAAAGAAATCGCCTATGATCTGACCGGAACAGTTAACCTAATGGGATTCAACCTGCCCTACCATACCAGCGGGAATTTCCCTTTGCCTGAACTTCCCGATATCATAGTAAAAAAAATAAATGTGAATAATTTATCATGGATGGGCGCCGCGCTTGACGTTGTGCTTGAACTGGAAAACAACAATTCATTTGGTGTGAATTTAAACGGGCTCGAATACAATATTGCCGTGGGGGGCAAATCGTTGATAAACGGAAAATCTCAAAACGGAACACCGATTCCTCAAAGCGGAAAAACAACAATGAATATTCCGCTTGATGTCAATTTTATCCGGCTGGGTAAATCCGCTTTTGATTTGTTGTCCAGAAAATCAAGCGAATATAAAATAAACGGTGAAATGATATTTGAGGTACCCGGCGGCGAAAAACGATTTCCTTTCAGCAATGCCGGAAATGTTCTCCTCATCAAATAAAACCGAGCAAAAACGTGGAAAAAACAAAAAAGGGCCTTTCGAAAAAATCCGAAAGGCCCTTTTTATATTTTTGTTTCAAACAGTTAGACGACTGTAACGTTAACTGCTGAAGGGCCTTTTGGGCCCTGTTCGATATCAAATGTTACGCTATCCCCATCATTAAGGGTTTTAAAGCCGCTCGCATTGATACCTGAGTGATGAACAAATACATCAGGACCATCTTCAGGTTCGATAAAACCGAACCCTTTTTTCTCATTAAACCATTTTACTGTTCCGCTAGCCATAGTGACATCCTCCTTTCATAAAGTTTTCTTCGTCCCAAACTTCAGGTAGCCACTATTAAAATGGTTGTGCCCTTGGAAAGAAACCGACCTGAAAATCAATACAGGCCATTTAAAGATTGGCAATAAATATAGTTCCTTTTATTTTAATGTCAAGCAATTTAAAAATATCTGTGCTCGATATTGTATTGAAAAAAAATCTGAATTCAGTGTAAAAGATGAGAATCCAATGTTTAAAAAACCTAATTTGATAAACTCGTTAAAAATCAAATTTCGATGGCAAAGTACAAAAGTTCAAATTCAAGACGCACAAATCCTGAGTGATAATACGTACTTTTCGTACTTTGAAGTAACGAAGGATGCAGCGCAACGCAGAAGTTGGACTTCTATGTAACTTCATAATGGACGGTGGGCTAAATCGTAGGTCGGATTAGCGCGTCAGTGCGTAATCCGACAAATTTCATGGACCGGTTTGACAGAATTCTTTTTTTGGTGGATTACGCGCTGACGCGCTAATCCCCCCTACTATAAAATATAACAAAATACATCACTTGCCGGACAAAAAACGCGGCCTTTTATGAACACATTTTAACTTTTTTTTAAAAGTTACTTATCGGCTCGGTCCCGGAGGTGGCCGGGGGGAACACTTCCAAATAACTCATTCATAAATATTTAAAATGATGGACAAATTATTTTCTGATATAGTGGTGATTCGTCACCATGAAAAGTTTTTTACGAAGCCATCGAATTTGGCCACACAAATTCATCATAGAAAGGGAGCACCATGAATCAGCAACCGGACAAAATCATTTGCTCAATGAATCGATTAAGCAAATATTACGATAAAAAACCAATTCTTGAAAACATTTCCCTGTCATATTTTTACGGGGCTAAAATCGGTGTGCTGGGCTTAAACGGCTCAGGCAAAAGCTCCCTGCTACGCATTATGGCTGGCGCAGACAAGGAATTTAACGGAGAAATGACGTTAAATCCAGGATTTAGTGTGGGATTTCTGGAACAGGAACCGGCTCTGGATGAGAATAAAACCGTCCGGGAAACAGTTGAAGAAGCGGTTTCCGAAATCGTTGACCTGGTAAAAGAATATGACCGCATCAATGAAAAATTTGCAGAGCCCATGTCAGATGAGGAAATGGATCAGCTGATTGCCCGCCAGGGAGAAGTCCAGGAAAAACTCGATGCCACGGATGCCTGGGACCTTGACGCCCGACTGGAGATGGCCATGGATGCATTGCGATGCCCGGACGGAGATACCCCAATTAATATTCTTTCCGGCGGGGAAAAACGACGGGTGGCTCTTTGCCGGCTGCTGCTTCAAAAACCGGACATTCTTCTTTTGGATGAACCCACCAACCATCTGGATGCGGAAACCGTGGCCTGGCTGGAACGACATCTGCAAAAATATGAAGGAACCGTCATTGCAGTGA
>JAGGYV010000293.1 GCA_021162325.1 Desulfobacteraceae bacterium
GGACATGCCTGAACACAGGGCGGATTTGCACACTGATTACACATCACCGGTATCGGAAGTTCTTTTAAACGCTCTACAAGAAATTCATCCGTTTTTTCCGGAAAAACATGTTTATAATGCGCATCCCAGATCCATTTTATTTCATGATTTTTATTTTCATGCTCCGGGATATTGTGCGCTTCACGACAGGCTTTTTCCATTTTATGGCAAAGACTGCCACTCAGTTTCTTCGTATCAACAACCATCCCCCACCGTTTTGCGGTCAGGGCATTTGCCGTACTTTTATACGTTGCTTCAGCCGAAGCCTGGCCGGAAGAGGCGATCACGTCTTCTGATGTCAGCCCATCCAGCAGGGACAAAGACCCCAGTCCCAAAACAGATACCCCGGCGAATTTTAAGAAGCTCCTTCTGTTATTCTCCATCACTTCTTCTCCTTCGGGTATTTATGACAATCCCAGCAGTATGGATCCACCGATGCATATTCGTGACATTTGTCACAGAAATCGGCTTTATTTGAATGGCATTCCATGCAGGTGTTGGAAAGACTTGCCATATATTCCTTACCATCTATTTCATAAACACGCTGGGAATCACGGACCGTTCGATCCCGCCAGCCGTCTAACAGCTGCATATGCTCTTTTCGCATAAAATCAACATCCCGGACGCAATGTTTGGCTTGTTCCGCCTTATCCGTCAACTTTGGCTCCGGTGCTGATGATGCGGTGCCATGGTTGTACCAGAAAGGAAACGTAAACACCGCAAAAAAAATGATCAGCCCGATGATGATTTTCGGTTTATCATTCATCCGTTTGCTCCTCCTCTTCGTTCAGGGGTTCAAACCGAAGGTCTGTGGTCCGCTCTATTTCGCCGTCCATCACCAGTGCGTTCCCCACAAGTTCATGAATTCCGGTAACCCCGACTTCAGGGACCCAGTAATCCATCAACGGCGGCAATGCGGCCCTGTCAATGGCGCAAATACAAGCCAGCATATTCACACCGTGCTTATCATGCACATGCTGAACCGCATTGGCTCTCGGCAGGCCGCCCCGCATACGCAAGTCCATTATTTCTTCAGTATTCAGACCGGACCCGCTTCCGCAGCAAAAGGTTTGTTCTCTGATGGTGTTTTCCGGCATTTCATAAAAATGATTACATACGCCTTTTAAAACATACCGGGGCTCATCAAGAAGCCCCATGGCCCGTGCCGGATTGCAGGAGTCATGGAACGTTACTTTAAATTTGTCGTTTCGGGAAGGATCCAGCTTTAACTTGTTGTGCTTGATCAGGTCAGCTGTAAATTCTGCAATATGTACCATTTTCGTGGACGCGGCATTGCTAAACTGAGTGCCTGTGATGGGGCTTTTCGGAACTTCCAAGAAATCCGCCGGGCCGTTCATGGTATCCATGTACTGGTTGATGACCCGCCACATATGACCGCATTCACCCCCCAGAATCCATTTAACCCCCAAACGCTTGGCTTCCGCAAACATTTTACCGTTTAATCGTTTCATCACGTCGGATGATGTAAACAGGCCAAAGTTGCCGCCTTCAGACGCATAGGTACTCAATGTATAGTCCAGCCCGATATGCTCAAACAGCATCAAATAACCCATCATTGTATAGGTGCCGGGGTCGGCAAAGAAATCGCCCGACGGCGTGATAAAAAGAATCTCCGCCCCTTTTCGGTTAAACGACGGATTGATTTTTATTCCGGTGATTTCTTCAATGTCATCACAGAAAAATTCAATCATCTCCTTTAATGCATGAGGCTGAATCCCCAGATGATTTCCGGTTCTAAAACAGTTGGCTACCGGTTCCAAAATCCAGTTGATGTTCAGTCCCAGCAGAGACAACAGTTCACGTCCCATCATGGTAATTTCCGCCGTATCTATCCCATACGGACAATATACCGAACACCGTCGGCATTCCGAGCACTGATAAAAATAAGAAAACCATTCCTTGATAACTAACGGCGTTATTTTTCTCGCTCCGGCAATGGATCCCAGGATTTTTCCGGCAGTAGTGAAATCCTTGCGATAAACAGACCGAAGAAGCTCCGCCCGCAGTACCGGCATATTTTTGGGGTCACCGCTTCCAATAAAAAAGTGACACTTGTCCGCGCAGGCCCCGCACCGGACACAAATATCCATAAAGACCTTTAAAGAACGATATTTATCCAGGCGTTCCTTAAACCCTTCATGAATAATTTCTTCCCAGTTTTCCGGAAGCTTCCAGTCTTCATCCGCCGGAGACCATTCATCTTTTGCCACAATCCCCAAGTATTCCTGGTTCTTTTTCTTCGTGGGATAACAAAAATTTCCCAGAGTCAGATCCGGCGGCACGTCTTCCCACCGATCCGAAGGTATCTTGTAATCGATGCTGTTATACATCTCTTCCGGTTTCAGGATATCTACCATAATTACTCCTTTTCCACAGGCAGACCTGCCTCGATCATTTTTTCCCTGAAGTCATCTTCATACTCGTCATACGTATGAAACTTGACTTCGGGGTTCCATGGATTAATATGTCGTTTCATCCGGCCGTTGTTGGCAAGATTTCGGGTGGGACTTAAAAACACACCGCCCATATGCATCAGCTTGCTGAACGGTATATAAGCCGCCAGGATACAGACAAAAAACAAATGAACAAAAAACAGTCCGCTTAAACCACCTTCCGGTATACCCATGTGAAAGGTTGCCAATCCCATGGTCAGTTCCTTGACTTTAACCACATCCACCTTGGTAAAATACCGCATCATGAGTCCGGTCAATGCGATCCCGATAATCAGGAGCAGGGGAAAATAGTCTGCCGCAATGGAAATATAGTTAATTTTAGGAATCAGAATCCGCCGCAACAGGAGCAGAACCGCTCCGGCCAGCAGGGTAATACCGGAAAGGAAAACGCCGGGAAGACCGACCTGAAGAATTCCGTCGATCTGTTCCAGAAAAGTGACAAAGAAAGGCACCGGTTCCAAAAAAAATCTGAGATGCCGGACGACCACCGCAAGAAAGGAATAATGAAACAAAATGGCAAACAGCCACAGCCAAACGACCCATTTATAGGCAATTTTATCGCCGACAATCTCCGTCCGGGTGTTTTTAAATAAGGACCTGAACAGCACAATTTCCAAAAACATTCTGATGATAACGCCGAACAGGGTACTGGGGTTGTCAATCTTGTTTTGCTGAATCCAGTCCAGGGACTTCTGTTGACCGCATGTGGTGGGAATCCGAAACGGAACCGGGGATCTGGCCCAGCCCATCACCCGATTAATAAATCCGGAGATAAAAATCACCACCGCCAGATACGGAATAAAAATTCCGAATACTCCCTGAAGTCCTGCCACTCCAGCGCCCACATACGCAACCGATCCAAGACCAACCACTGCCAGGAGGGAATAGAAATAGTTTACATTCATAAAAAGTCACCTCATCCTACTGGTTTACAATATGATTACGAGTCACATCAAGCGAAGCGTATACCCGTTAACTTTTATAACGTCTGAAGCCCCGAATCAAAATCCGGTATTTCACAAATTATTTCTTTTTTTATCAGCAGTTTTTTTAGACTTTCTTTGCCTTGATTGATCCTTAACAAATAAATTTTTTCTCTATATTTACCGTAAATATCTACGGCAAACAAAATCAGTTCGTCCACATTTGACGCCACATCTTCAAGAAAAAGATCAACGCCTTTATCCGGCCGATACTTATTAAGTGATTTTTGAAACAGGTGTTTAATGGTAAAAATAAAAGAAATTGCCTGAGAGGGAGTAAATTCCTGAACGGCCCGTAAACGGATAATCAAATCCAATGCTTCTTTAACCGCCGTCGGTTCCATCTTTTTCTTGACCACTTGCGCAAACAAAAGACCGATACTTCGCTTAATCGTGCTACCTACCGGATTGGCAAAAGGGTCGTTGGTGTTGTTAAAAAATTTAACGGCGTCTGCCGGGTAAGTTGCGATGACCGCAGCAATCCACTTTTCCACCAATTTCTGCTTGTTTTTTTTTAAATATTGTTCAAAATCCATTCAGTGACCTCTTGATTTTTATTGAACAACGCAAACAACTTACAGAAAAACTGAGTCGCCAAAAAAATAAACGCAAATACTTCAAAAGAGGATGTTTATATCAAGCTGAAAAAAAATGTCAAGTTTATTTCGTATTATTTTTTGCTACCCCAACATTGATAAAATTAAGCGATTGCCTCTCCTTTCATCTGGTGATATAATTTAAATTTTTCCTGCCTGAACAGGAATTCTCAAAACCTTTTTTCTAAGAAGCTGCATGAAACGAAACAAAATAAAAACC
>JAGGYV010000182.1 GCA_021162325.1 Desulfobacteraceae bacterium
CATAAACTATCTGAAAATACAATGGAAAAAATAAATATTTAAATAAAGGATTAAACCGATTGGCAAATAGCAGTTAAGGCTTACTGAAAGAAAGGAAATAAATAAATAGAGATGAGGCATTAACGCCCCAGAAAAACACGAAAAACAGACATTAATAACTGAATTATTTACATATTACAAAAACGAGGCATTAACGCCCCAAAATGGGGCTATAGCAGGCCATGCTTCTGCATTTTCCGGAATAAAGTTTTGCGATTGATATTTAATTCAGAAGCAGCCCTGTTTTTTCGCCACTGGTTTTTTTCAAGAACGCTGCTGATAATATTTTTTTCAAAACGATCCATTGCCTGACTCAGTGGTTCAGGATTATTCTGAATGTCAACCGGGTCAAAATCATCAATCAATACGGACGTGGGAACAGAAGTCGACATGAAATCCAATGTTTTGAGGGTAATGTATCGCTGCAGCACATTTTGAAGCTCCCGAACATTTCCAGGCCAGTCGTAATTATACAGCATTCCCAAAACTTTACCGTCTAAAACCGGCATATTGTCACTATTGGCATAAATGGAAAGAAAATGCTCAATCAACAACGGCAAGTCATCTTTTCTTTCTCTTAAAGGCGGCAGCGTAATGGGAATAATGTGAATACGATAGAAAAAATCTTCCCGTATGCGGCCATTTTTGACTTCTACTTTCAAATCCCGATTGGTTGCCGCAACAATCCGCACATCGGCTTGTTTGGCTTCATTTCCGCCGACCGGGGTATACCCCCCGCCTTCCAAAACCCTTAATAATTTAACCTGGCCGGTTAAATCGATCTCGCCCAGTTCATCCAGGAAAAGCGTCCCGCCGTTGGCCTGATCAAAATATCCGGGTTTATCCAGGTTGGCGCCGGTAAAGGCGCCTTTCTTATATCCGAAAAACTCACTTTCAAACAAATTCTCTGGTATGGCGCTGCAATTGACCGGAACAAAAGGACGATCATGATTATCACTGAGTTTATGAATCTCACGGGCAACCAGCTCCTTTCCTGTGCCGGATTCACCGTATATGATGACATTGGCAATAGACCCGGCGGCCTTGGAAATATGCTCATAGACATCCTGCATAAAACGATTTTTACCAATAATTTCTCCGAACTTATAACGCTCTTTGATCGTAGACTTTAACCGTTTATTTTCTTTTCGAAGCTGTTGCTCCTCGAGTTTATGTTCGGTCATATCGGAAATAAACCCTTCAACTTCGCTCACTGTACCATCCTCCGAGACAATTCCCAGACCCTCTTCCCATACCCATTTTTGCTGACCGGAAGCGGTTATAATTCGATATTCCATCTGAAATGGCCGTCCGGAAGCCAGGGAAGTTTGAATCTGGTGATTCACATCATCCCTGTCATCGGCATGAATCATATCCATATAGGCTTTTTTGGAATTATCGATTAATTCAAACGGAGAAAAATCAGTCAGCCATTTACATCCGGCACTGACATATTTCATGGTGCGAAGCGAATCACTGCCGCAGCGATACGCCATTCCGGGCAGGTTCCCCATGAGTTTAGACAGTTTGCGCTCACTTTCAATCAACGCTTTTTCCGTCTGCTTAAAAGCCGTAATATCATTAAACGACCCGACACTAGAGCGTGTTCCGGAGATCATATCAATACGCACATACATGTCTTTATATTCACCAAAACGGTTATGCACTCGGCATTCATACTCCGTCGGCGCCAGGCTCCGATCCTGCCGGCGCTTGATATGATACCGTTTCATCCTGTCCAGGTCATCCTCAACAACAAAATCCGTCCACTTCATCTTGTTGTGAATTTCTTTTTTAGCGTAACCGGTCAGCTCTTCAAACTTGGCATTCACCATTGAAATGGTCATGTCATTTTCAATAATAATCGTTGCAGTACCGGTATTTTCAAAAACACTCCGATACCGTTCTTCACTTTCCGCAAATGCCTTTTCCGTAATCGGACCTTCGGCTTTCAAAACTTTAAGCTCTTCAATGCGCAGCTCCAGGGTATGAAGCTGTTCAATAAGCTCTTTTTTAGATTTTTTGATATCGCTCATAGAAAATAATCAGGTTCTCCACTTTAGTTAAGTTGATAAATTTAAATTTTGCGACCAGCGGTTATTCTCCTGGATACCCACCTTCGTGGGTATGACGACCTCGGGTTCATTGGCTACAATTAAGGGTTTTGTCATTCCCGAGTAGTCGGGAATCCAGTAACACTTTACTATGCAATCGACCGGTTTCAAAACGACTTAATCGAAGTGGATAACCAGATAAAATAAAAAAAGGTAAGGGGTCAAAGGCAGAAGGCTTATTTCCCTATTGCACAGTTTGCCTTGAACATACCTAACCCGGATAAACCGGAAAAGTTAAAAGTGAACTAAAATTTGAAGTGAGCTAAAGTTATGGTTAATGCCTTCGGCATTTTCAATTTTTTATTAAAAAAGATCGCGCGTTTCGCGCAATCCACAACTTTAGGCACTTTAGATCACTTTAGTCACTTCACACTTTTTGAGTTTTTAAAATATTCCATCCAAAAAACACAAAAATCAGAAATAAAAAACTAACGACCTATGCAATATCCGGTTTAAAAAACAATGACGCGCCCAGATAAATACCAAAAATAATCATAAAAATTCCACATGTAAATAAAATGGCATAATATATTTTTTTATTCAAAAACCGCACCCCAAAAAACGCAAAACAGGATATCAAAAGATACCAAATCAAATCACCGGCTTCATGACCGATAAAAAAAGCAATCAACTTGGGCCAGTTACGAAAAGAAATGTCAAACTGAATCATAAAAGCAAACCCGATGGTCGCCCACCAGATCCACCAATATGGATTTGACATGGATACCAGCGCACCGCCGAGCACAGGATTATCAAACCCCTGAATGGAGAGGGGGGCTTCATCCGTCTTGTTTTCCGAAGCAGTTAAAAATTCGGTCGGTATTTTATCACGACATACATTTATGACAACCGAGGCACCGAAACAAAGCAATATAAACCCGCCAATAACCCCGACAACCCGCATAAATATCACATGATGAAATATAAATGAAAAGCCTGAAAGCAACAGCAGAATTATACCCATTTCGATCACTGCATGACCGAGAATAATCCATGCGCCCATCAGATAGCCCCGCCGCTGCGTTTTAACGGATTTTATAATTGTATACGTCAAAAGCGGACCGGGGGCCATGGCACCAGTCAATGCAACAAGAAATGAAAATGCAAATATGCTTATCAGAGAGAAGTCGAAAGTACCCATTACATTGCCGGACTAAAACGTATCATGATGCAAAAATTCACCAACATCTTTGCGTTTCGGTGCTTTGGGAATTTTGGTCGGATATCCCAGGGGTATCAGGACGACATTATCCATTCCTTCCGGCAGGTTCAGTGCAGCGTTTACCTTATCCTGTTCATACAACCCGACAACAACGGTCCCCAACCCCATCGAGTGCGCAGTCAGGCATAAACTCTGGGTAACCAATCCCAGATCAAACATAAACCAGTCCCCAAATTTTGTTGTGACCATTCCCTTATAATAACCGGATGTCCCGAGTTTTGCACATAGCGCAAGTACAACCGGCGCACTTAATATGGATTTAAATGCCGGGTTGGACGCCGGAACCGCTTGCTGAATCTGTTCTTTTATTTTTGGATCCTTTACTGCAACGATTTCCCAACACTGGGTATTGGCCCATGACTGTGTGCATTGAGCCGCCTCAAGTAGGGTCTGAAGAATTTCATCCGGAACTTCTTTATCAGAATAATTACGGATACTGCGCCTTTGCTTAATAATGGTCATCAAATCTTCCATATCAATTCCTCCTGTAGCTCTGTTAAATTATCTCTTTTTGTAATGATTAAGAATACCCCGGGCAACAGTAAGATCTTCCGGTGTTGTGATTTTGATATTATAGGGACTGCCGGGAATCATTCTAACACGACGGCCGATATTCTCCACCAGAGACGCATCGTCAGTACCGGTATATCCAACCAAAAATGCATAATCATGGGCTTCTTTGATTAATTGGTACTGAAATACCTGCGGCGTTTGTGCGTGCCAGACCCCGGCTCGATGCATGGTATTCGCAATAAATCCATCATTGTCGACGTTTTTCAATGTATCAACCGCAGGAATCCCTATAATACAGCTCCCTTCCTGCCTGGTCCAGTCAATGGCTTCTTTTGTTTGCCGGACAGGAACAAAGGGGCGGACCCCGTCATGAATAACAACAATAGAATCCGGATCAATGATTGCCAATAGTGCATTGTATACGGATTCCTGACGATTTGCACCGCCTTTAACCAGTTGGACCGTAAGTTTATTAGAAACAGCCGGAAGGATTTGGCGGGTACAGAAATCAAAATCACTTTCAGGAACAGCCAGATAGATCTTATCGATAACTGGCATTTCAACAAAGGAAAGAAGCGTACGGCTTAAAATAGAGACGCCATCGAGCATCAGGTATTGCTTGCGGATGTCTGCCTGCATCCGCTCACCTTTTCCACCGGCGACGATGACAGCAAATATGGACGCCATATGACCTTTCGATTCAAACGAGAAAAGTTACAAGTGATCTAAAGTGAAAAGTGATCTAAAGTTATGGTTAATGCCGCTGGCATTATCAATTTATATTTTAAAATGATTGCGCGTTTAGCGCAGTCCTAAACTTTAGGCAATTTAGCTCACTTTAGTCACTTTAAACTTCTTTTTACGTTAGTCATTTAACACTTTTTGAGTTTTGAAATATTTCGGCATAAAATGCAAAAAAGGACTGAGGCCCTATCGAAGATACTGGAGACTCTTAGGCAGCGGTATCCCCTTACCCATCTGATCTTCGCCATAATTAACACCGGCAAGGGTCTCAATATCTTTTAGCGCACGGATATCGCCCTGGAACTCTACCTGCTGAATATTCTCTTTCTGAATCTTCCCGCCGGCCCATTGAATATCAAGCACACTGCCGGCATCAAACTGATCGCCGGCAGCGATCAGTTTTACCTCACCACCATAGTTCTGAACGATCTTGGCAACCATCAAACTCGGGCGGCAATGAAAGCCAAGGTCCCGAGGGATACCCACTGTGATCGATGAACGCTCGATATTGCCCTGCAGTATTTTCCGGGCAACCTCTTTGCCGTATGAAAAAAAATGGTTCACATAATACAAACCGTAATTAATGGTACAATCCAGCAGAACATCCGGATCAACAAGCACAGACAACCGTTCCCGTGCCTTTGTGTATATGTATTTGTAACCAATATCCGTCATATGGCGCTCATAAAAATGCAGCAGGCGGCCCATGACCTGGAGTAAATGATATATGACTGAAAAATATGAACGGAATTGTTTGAGATTTCGGTTTCCGGATAAGGATCCACCATTAATGACATAGGAATCAAAAGACGACTGCAGGTTATGGACCCGCATTTCAAAACGTCTGATCTCAACTTCATTCACACGGCTCGGCACCAGTGCTTTTAACTCTTCCTGATCATAGACCTCAACAAATTCAAATGTGTCAAAATCTTCTGCAATGGAAATAAACTCGTTTGCCACCCGGACAATATGTTTGCTGTGCTGATCTTTTTGCTCATCCTCAAAATCATGCGGCAGCATCTCTCCAGTAGTAATTCCCGGGAAATGGAGGGCTTTAAATCCCTTTTTCGGCAATTCAATATTTAACCGCCGGGCTTCATCAATAATGGCGGGTGCAAGCCTCATCAAAGAATTTGTCATAAACGCAAGTGAGGCTTGCCCATTTTCGCTAAAATTCTCTTTATCATGAATATCATAAAAGGCTGAGCGTTTGACAATATGATTCTGAGCATACCCGCCCATACTGATATGACGAATGGTGGCTGCCAGTTCCCGGTAAAAATACCAATTGGAATTATTTATCGCTCCGTGAAAATCAAGAAAATCTTCCAATAAATGAGAGGACGTAATAAGCTTTGAATACAGGCTCTTGGTAAAAACATTGTCCGTTGAATCACAATTGACCAGATACAAAAAACATTTTAAGTAATCATAGGAGTAAAACCGGACCTTTTCAGCAAAGGAAATATCACAGGAATCCTCTTTTTGTTTTCGACCATCCATGGTACCGTCCTTATATCATATCTTTCTGGGTTTCGGTTACGGCTTTATCAATTTCAGCGGCAAGTCCGGGAGGCAGTCCTTCAATATCAACATTTAAAAACCCCCGAACAATGGTCGATACCGCTTCATCTTCATCCAATCCCCTGGCCATGAGATATTCAATTTCCCTCTGGTCAATTTTTCCGACAGCTGCCTCATGCGACATTTCAACCCCCGGCACATAAGCCTGGAGCTCCGGAATCGCATGCATAATCCCATCGTTTAAAAGCAGGCCCTTGCATTCCAGATGCCCCTTGCATCCGGCGACTTTTCCAATCATCTCCCCACGCGCAATAATCGTTCCGCCCACCGTAATCGCCCGGGAAATAATTTCAGCACGCGTATCCGGATAATTTAAATGCACGGTGGACCCGACATCCAGATGGCATCCGGCCGCAGCAACTAAAATACTGTTAAACCTTGCCACCGCACCCTTTCCGTCAAGATAGGTGGTCGGCGACATCTGCAAGGATCCCACCGGTCGCAAAGAAATATAATTTGAAACAATCACCCCGCCTTCTTCCACATGAATGGCGGTTCTCGGGCGGACATTAATCTGTTCGCCCCAGTCATGAATCATTGTAAAATGAAGTATTGCATTTTTTTTAACAAAAATCTCCGAAACGCCGACATGAAGTCCGGTGACCAAATGCGGGGAAGTCGAACATCCGGTGATAATATGCATTTGGGAGTCTTGTTCGGCAATCACAACATTGTGAACGTTTTGGGAAAACCCTTCTTTGGCGATATACAAACAGGATTGGACCGGTTGTTTGATCTTGGCTCCCGGCAACGACCGTATAAAATAGCCTTCGTGCGGGTTTTGCCTTGCGGCTTCCGTGAACTTGTCTTTTTCCGGTGAAATATATTTCCAGAGATAATCTTTGAGCCAGTCATGTTTTTTTAAAGCATCAGAAATCCCCATGACCTCGACACCCTCTTTCATGGCTTTGGAATGAATCACGGAGCAGTCTTTTTGAATAAATGTTCCGGCCCGATCAAGTTCAGCGATATCAACACCGACATTCAACATCTGATTGGAATCAACCGATTCAATTTGCGACAAATCTTCGACATATTCATGTTTTTCCGCATCAGAGCTGTAATTACTCAGTTCTATATTTATTTTGGATGTCTTTTCTACATGGTGCATCTGACACACTCCTCATAACCGTATTTTCTGATCCATTTCAAAATTTCCCTGGGGTTCCGCGAACAGCACAAATGGCCGTTATACAATACCTGACCTTTGTCAGCGGTAATATAATCCAGAATATGACCGGTATGGGTAATGACCAGTGCAGACGTGGTTCTTTTTTTCAAATGCGCATGCTCTATCATCCCTCTCGGATGACTAACCCCCCGTTCCAGAAGCGTATTTGCCACCTCGCCCAAAAGGACAATATTTTCTAAATCAACACCGGACTCCGGCTCATCTAATAAAACCAGGTCTGGTTCCTGAGCCATGAGCTGAAGCATTTCAGACCGCTTAATTTCACCGCCGGAAAAATTTCGATTCACATCCCGTTCTAAAAAACTTGTAAAATTTAATATTTCCGCAAGATTTTCAACATCCGCCGGCTTGTTCCTTGCACACAAGGTCACCAATTCCCTTGTTTTAAGCCCATTGATTGTCGGTGGCCGCTGGAACGAAACCCCGATACCCAGACGTGCACGTTCATAAATCGGCATATAAGTGATGTCTTCGCCTTTGAACGTTATTTTTCCATGTGTGACGGTATATCCTGAGAATCCGATAATCGTCATCATTAATGATGTTTTGCCGGAGCCGTTGGGCCCAAAAAGAATATGGGTTTCGCCTTTCGGAATTTCCATATTAATATGATTTAATATTGTTTTCCCGCCGACGTCTACCGCCAAGTCTTCAATAATAAGCATGGTATTTCTTTCATTTAATTTTATTATGATCTCATAAAAACTTGAATGGCTAAGTTAAAAGTTTCACCAATCCCATAAAATTTGGCAAGGCGTAGTGGTTTTTCAGGCCCGAAATAATACAAGTCGTATATTGAGGGGCTGAAAAACCACTACAACGCAGTAGATGGAACTTTTAACAACGCCATTTAAAAAAAGCGGTCAGTGCGGTCAGTAAGCCGAATCCTGTTCCCGGTTTGAGTTACCTCTCACCGGGCAATAATCATTCATCTGTGGATGACAGTTACCTGTCACCTCTCGCGACCTACCCGGGAGCTCGGACGGACCGCCCTCGATCACTCCCCTATTTGGTCTTGCACCGGGTGGGGTTTACATAGCTTTTCCGGTCACCCGGAAAACTGGTGCGCTCTTACCGCACCGTTTCACCCTTACCCGATATAATAAACAGCTGTATGCTGATTCCCATACCGGGCGGTCTACTCTCTGTTGCACTTTCCTTCACGTCGCCGCGACTCCATGTTATGGAGCACCCTGCCCTTTGGTGTTCGGACTTTCCTCCGGGTGAATCGATAGATCCATCCGGCGATCATTTTAACCACACCAACCGCTTATTTTTTCATCATCGGAACAATTGTAACTGCTCAGGGGTAGATAGGCTGTAGACTGAAGGTAAATAGGACAGACGGAATAAGCTGTTTTTTAAAAAATGATTCATTCAGACAGCCCTTCAGCCTATCCCCCTTCAGTCTAACTAACCTGAGTAATAAACTATTGTATAACATAAAGCATGCGATGGCAATGAGGACAGGTCTTTAACTCATTTTCCCGATGCAGTTCATTATACATCTGCGGGGGAATATTCATATTACACCCCATGCAAATACAGTCTTTCACCTGAACGATAGCAATACCACGGGCGAAAGAATTGACCAATTCATACTGTTTAATCAGCTCGGGCTCAATTTTTGTCAAAATCTTATCCCTTTGGGCCAGCAATTTATCCAAAGACCGACGCCCTGAATCAGCATCCGCCTCAAAAACAGATTTTTGCTGATTCATCGCTGCCGCTTCAGTCAGATATTCTGCTTCTTTTTCCTCAACATCGTTTTCAGCGGAATCAATTTTATCCAGGCACTCAATGGTTTCATCTTCAATCCGGGAACTTGTTTTTTTAATCTCGTCAATTTCTTTTAGGATTGCCTGATATTCCTTGTTCGTAGTCACCAATCGCAACTGTTCTTCTCGCTTTTTGACCCGTTCCTGGTTGGTCTGAATTTCTGCATCATAAGAGCGATAAAGCTTTTTTAATTCTGACAGGCTTTCTTTTTTAATCAGAATTTTTTCTTCAAATTCTTTTAAACCGGATAAAATCTGCTCAATTTTAACCGGCAATCCATCTATTTCTGATTGAATTTTTGCAACAGCCACTTCCTGCTCCTGCAATTCAATCAACAATTCGATCTGATCTCTCGTTATTTTTTTCATAATTACATCCAATAATTTCAATCAACTCATTAATATCATTTTATTCAATATTGATGGCTTCGTAAAAAGTCCAAATTCTTTGTTGCGCTGCATCCTTCGTCTCTTCAAAGTACGCTAAGTACGAATCATCACTCAGGATTTTCGCGCCTCAAATTTGGGTCTTTTTTCTTTGCCATCGGAATCCGACTTTTTACGAGTTTGTCAATATTGAAAGGCTAAATTCATAAATATTGAAACGGGTCTTCTTCATCTTTTAAGGCCTCAACATAAACGTCAAGCCCCTTTTCCTTAACCTTCACATCAAGACGGTCGGCAATCAGATCAATCATTATTGATTCAGATGCAAAATGCCCCACATCAATTAAGCCGCGATGATTGGCCTGGGCATCTTTGGCATCATGAAATTTCAGATCACCACTAATAAATACATCTGCGTCGGTTGCAAAAAACTGATCCATTAATCCTGAACCGCTACCTGTACAAACGGCTATTTTTTTCACTGTCATATCCAACGAACCCGAGACTTTCAATGTTGAAAGACCGAATTTTAATTTTATTTTATCAGAAAATGCCGCTAAATCGATCGGAATTTCCAGTTCACCGACGCGGCCGATACCATGACGACTCTCAACCGAATGCAGTGGGTGAAGATCATCTGAATGAAGCAAAGTTAAATTTTTAAGTCCTATTTTCTCGGCAAAAAAATCATTCAATCCGCCATGAACGCTATCCAGGTTGGTATGGGCTGAAAAAATCGCCAGGCGATGACGGACAGACAAATCAATTATTTCACCCAGCGGGGTGTCAAGAATTAAACTTTTTAAGGGCTTAAATATCAGGGGATGATGGGTAATCAGCAGATCCGCATTTTTTTTACATGCCGCTTGAATGACGGATAATGTCGGATCCAGAGCGACGAGTACATGCTTCACCGGCCAGTTCCGATTTCCGCACTGTAACCCGGAATTATCCCAGTCTTCAGCAAGATGGCCGGGTACCATATCTTCCATTAATGCAATGATATCGTTAACGACACTCATAACTAAAATCCATTACTTAAAACAAATAAAAAAAGCGTGAAGTTAAGTCTTCACGCCTTCATTGGTTTTATTTGAAATGTTGTTTTGCTTTATGTGAATCATAGACTGAGTATGGGCCCACCTGGATTCGAACCAGGGACCGACCGGTTATGAGCCGGTGGCTCTGCCAGCTGAGCTATGGGCCCGTGATTATATTTTTTGTAAGTTTTAATTTCTATCTTTTTCATCAATACTTTGTCAAGTGCTATGTTGATTTAATTAATCAATGAAATGTTTTAGTTTGCGGCTCCGTGTAGGATGCCGCAATTTTCTCAAAGCTTTGGCCTCAATCTGACGAATCCGTTCCCGGGTAACGGCAAAATCACTGCCCACCTCTTCTAATGTGTGATCTGCTTTCTCACCGATGCCAAAACGCATTCGCAGCACTTTTTCCTCACGAGGCGTCAATGTTGCCAGCACTTTTCGGGTTTGTTCGGATAAATTAAGACTGATGGCTGCTTCAGACGGAATCATAAACGTCTTGTCTTCAATAAAATCACCCAGATGACTATCATCCTCCTCCCCAATAGGCGTTTCAAGAGATATCGGTTCGCGGGCAATTTTTAACACCTTTCGAACCTTGTCCAGCGGAACCTCCATTTTTTCGGCAATCTCTTCGGGTGTTGGTTCCCGGCCAAGTTCCTGTACCAAATATCTTGATGTCCGAATCAGCTTATTAATCGTCTCTATCATATGAACGGGTATACGGATGGTTCTTGCCTGGTCGGCAATGGCACGGGTGATGGCTTGGCGAATCCACCAGGTTGCGTATGTGCTGAATTTATATCCACGCCGATATTCAAATTTATCAACCGCTTTCATCAACCCGATATTCCCTTCCTGAATTAAATCAAGAAACTGTAAGCCGCGATTGGTGTATTTTTTGGCAATACTGACCACAAGACGCAGATTGGCTTTAACCAATTCCCCCTTTGCCAATTTTGCCATAAAATGGCCATCTTCTATGTTGGAAATAACGCGCTTCAGTGTTCGGGTGTCTGCTTTCAGCTCATTTTCCCGCTGATCTATATGAGCAAGAAAGACCCGCAAATCTTTAAAAACACAAATGATTTCCTTCTTTTTCGCATCACAGCACTTAACAGCCCATTGAACAAATTTTTTCTCACTGCTATCAAGTTTTTCACGAACATCAACAACCGGCGCATCAAAAATTGATGCGCACTTAGAAAACACTTTATTTGTGGTATCAAACCATTCCACCTGTTCCATAATCATTTCTTCAATACCGTCGATCACATTGCTCTCAAGCCGCCACTCTTTAAAAAATTCGAATATTTTACGATTACGACGTCGGATAGACCGTTTAGCCCGTCGCCGCTCGTCATTATCTATCTTTTTTGATGAAAAAAGAGTTTCCCTTAATTCCTGATTTTCTTCGTCGATTTGTTTGATCTCGTCAATCATTTCCAGAAATTTTTCAATCTGAATAGATTCATCAACGATGGTGTCGCCTTCATCAATATCACGCAATACATGCTTGGGCCGAAGTGTTCCGGCAGCGATCTGATCCCCCAGGTTGATAATACTGTCAACCCCCAGGGTTGTCTCAAACATGGCTCTTAAAACTTCCTGTTCGCCGGCTTCAATTTTTTTGGCGATAACTATTTCTCCCTCACGGGACAACAACGTCACCATCCCCATCTCACGCAAATACATTTTAACCGGATCAGTCACCGTGCCATACGTCGAAAGCGAATCTACTTCTTCGGTTTCGGAAATTTTTTCATCATCATTTTTCTTTTTCGATGCTTTTATTTTCTTTTTTTTCTCAACCACCTCGATGTCATGGTCATCAAACCATAGCAATATTTCATCGATTTGATCAGGCATCATCATCTCATCAGGAAGCCCTTTGGTGATCTGCGCTATTGTCAAATACCCCTGTTTCTTCCCCTTAGTGACGAGTTTGTCCATTACCTTCTGATGGACATTCTTGGGTTCATTCGTTTTTTTAACAGATTTTTTAACAGATTTTTTAACAGGTTTTTTAGCAGGTTTTTTAGCAAGTTTTTTTACAGGCTTTTTTTCCATAAATTCGTGCCTCCTGAATACAAAAAATACTTTATATAAAAAATAACCATTTTAATCACTATTATCGTAAACGGTTTACCGATTGTTCCTGTTTTTTTCGTAAAAGTTCGAACAACAATTCTTCGTCGTTACTCTCTTGAGCGGATTTAATTTGACTCACTAAGGTGCTTTGCCGTCTTTGGATGCCATTCATAAATTGTGATAACAGTTGCTCACAAATATTTAAATCCCGACACCCCTCTGAAATAGCCAATGAAGCAATCATGTTTCTATGGTCTAATGATTCAAAGCGATTCATTAATCCGGGAAGATCTTCATCCGCATAAATTGGATGTTTGAGCACTATATTGGCAATTTCAATCAGCCGTTTATCAGAAAAATAGTCCAACACCCTTCGCTTTTTAATTTCCGGCAATATTTCCGGAGATTTCAACATCATAGAAACAATCTGTTTTTCAACTCTGATCATTTCAGATTCGATTAAAAGATCATTTTCTGATAGAGACGGTTCGTCATTATTATGCTTTAACCAGTTGTTCGGCAGCACTTGATTAAGTCTTTTTTTTCCGGATTTTATTTTTTCAATTATTGCATTTTCATCAACACTCAAGCGCTCCGAAAGATATTTCACATAAATAGATCTTGCCACATTGTCTTTAATCTCTAATAATGGTTGCTGAAGGTCAGCAATAACCCTGACCTTGCCCTCCATGGAAAGGCCATTCGACTTTATCGAGAATTCAATTAAAAATTCGACCATCCCAACTGCATTTTCAGATTCTTTTTCAAACGCACCCCGGCCGAATTCAAAAATAAAAGAATCCGGATCATATCCTTTGGGCAGGACAATGACAGCCGCATCCATTGCCGCATTCATAAACAGGGGAATACTCCGGCGGGCGGCCTTGAGCCCGGCCTCATCGGAGTCAAAAACCAGAAATGCCTTTTGCGCAAACCCTCTTCTTAATACACTGATATGTTCAGCGGTAAGGGAGGTCCCAAGTGTAGCAACCGTATTTGTGACGCCATGCTGATGGAGTGCGAGCAGGTCAAAGTAGCCTTCAACAATATAAACACATCCTGTTTCACGGGCTTTATTTTTTGCCGCCTGAGCGCCGTATAACGAACGACTTTTATGATATATAGGGGTTTCAGGCGAATTTAAATATTTTGGTTTTGAGTCATCAAATACCCTGCCGCCAAACCCGATGATCTGGTTTGTTACATCAAAAATCGGAAACATCACCCGATTTCTGAACCGATCATAAAAACCGCTGTTTTCCCGAGGAACAACCAGCCCGGTGCTTTCCGCAAGTGCCTTCGAAATATTTAATTTCCTGAAAAACCGAACTAAATTATCCCATCCGTCCGGTGCAAAGCCAAGACCAAATTGCATAATAATTTCCTGACTAAAGCCTCTTTTTTCAAGATAAGTCCGGCATTTTTGTCCTGATGAACGGCCGGCAAGCTGGCCTGCATAATATGACATAACCTGCCTGTTTAAGTCGAACAACTGCTGTCTCAGAGAAACAGCCTTTTTCTGCGACACCGACATGTTCTGCTCCGGCAGGGCAATCCCATATCTCCGCGCCAAAGACTGTACCGCTTCAAAAAAATTAATCCCTTCGTGCTTCATCAAAAAACTGAAAACATCCCCTCCGGCACCACATCCAAAACAATGAAAAATTTGTTTTGCAGGACTGACGGTGAATGAAGGGGTTTTCTCAGAATGAAACGGGCAAAGACCGACATGGTCTTTGCCCGCTTTTTTTAATACAACCCGCTCAGAAATTATATCTGTAATATTTGCGGTATTTCTTATTTCCGAAAGTTTTTCTTCAGGAATATGTATCGGCAAATACGGTGCCTCCCATCAGGGAATACAAGACGAAAAAAAATTCCGGCATATACAACCGGCTATAAGATCTGACCCATTTCAAACATTGACTTTAATATATATTAACCGCCTGATTCTTTTGACGTTAAAACATATTTTGATAACAAAAAAATATAATGCTAAAATTCAGGCAAGTCAAATAAAAATCATACTTTTATTTGAACCGCCGACCTAAAACCGATAAAATTTAAGATTTACCTATGGCCAGTCATTTTATCAAGGGAGGTATTGAAAACACCAATTGCCGCCTTCAGGTCCAGGCTTCCGTCATATAATGCCCTGCCGGTTATAACGCCGACAACACCCGAAAATGCCAACGGTGTCAAATTTTTAATGTCTTCTATGGAAGAGACACCGCCGGATGCAACCACAGGAATTGAAATCGACAATGCAAGTTTTTCAGTCTCCTTTAAATTCGGGCCGCTCCGCATACCATCCCGTTCAATATCCGTAAAATTAATCGCTGCCACACCGCAACCTTCAAACTGTCTGGCAAGTTCAACTGCGGTTGTTTCTGTGGTTTCTGTCCATCCTTCGATGGCGACTTTCCCCCCCATCGCATCAATGCCGACAACAATCCGGTCCGGAAACTCCCGGCAGGCCGTCTTAACCAAGTCAGGATTTTTAATTGCTTCCGTTCCGATAACCACACGGGAGACACCCTGGGCCATATACATCCTGACGGTCTCAATATCACGGATTCCGCCGCCAACCTGAATCGGGACGTTCACACGGTCAATAATCTGACGGATGATATCCAGATTTATCGGCCGCTTGTCCACTGCGCCGTCAAGATCGACCACATGAATTAATTCTGCGCCCTCTTCTTCCCATCGCCTGCCCATTGCCGGCGGGTCGTCAGAGAAAACTGTTTCCGCATCCATTCGGCCCTGAAGGAGCCGGACACACTTGCCATTTTTTATATCGATGGCCGGGATTACGATCATATAAATTTGATATCTCCGTAAAAAGCTTTTCATGGTGACGCATCACCACGGTATGTAAAAATGATTTATAAATTATTTCAATCGTTTATAAATGAGTTACCTGGAAATCGTATTTTGGAAGGATTGTTTTCTTAGCGTAATTGTCACCATACGAAAGAAGAAGATAAAAATTATCCCAAAGCAGATGACGCTATGCTCGATTTATTCCCAGGACATTACAAAAGGCCTTTAGAAGAATGAACCTGTTTAACGCGTTCATCAAGTGAAGTGGCCATATCCAGAGAACGGGCAAATGATTTGAATATGGATTCGATTAAATGATGATCGTTTTCTGCATATTGCGCATTAATATGCAGGTTCATGCCGGATTTATTTGAAAAAGACCGAAAAAACTCCTTAAAAAGACTCGAATAAACCTCTGTCTGCCTGGCAAACAGCTCCGGAATCGAGTACACAAGATACGGGCGATTTGAAAGGTCAATTGTTACGGTGGATATGGCGTCATCCATGGGAGTGACGGCATGACCATATCGCGTTATCCCTTTTCGATCCCCCAATGCGATAGCCAGGGCATCTCCAAGCACCAGCCCGACATCTTCAACAGTATGATGATAATCAACCTCAATATCACCATTTGCCCTTAACTGCAGATCAAAAAAGCCATGAACGGAAAACAGGGTCAGCATGTGATCAAAAAATGGAATCCCGGTGGAAATATCATTCTTGCCACTGCCGTCAATATTAAATTCCGCCTTGATTTTAGTTTCTTTTGTTGTTCTTTCAACTTCGGCAAATCGTTTCATCATCCAGTATAAATCCCCTTAAAAATTTGAACAGGATACTGTATTTCCATCCCTGACATCAGCAAACCATCTAATCTAAAAATTAATAAGAACAAAGACCAACTGACAACTTGACGATGACGGGATATATTTTGAAGTGGTGGAGATGAGGGGGATCGAACCCCTGACCTCGGCATTGCGAACGCCGCACTCTCCCATCTGAGCTACATCCCCACAATTTAAACCAATTTAATTTGGTAACAAATTTCAATAAAGCCGTCAAATAAAAAGAATAAATAAAACAAAAATACGATTTTACAGAGTGTTCGTTGCCAGGCTTCATAATCAAGGCCTCATTACCCGCCAGATTTATTTCAAATTTCAAACCGTGTCAAAACAAAGTCATAACGAACAGGATTCGAATGCACATAAGACCGTCGGCTATACTGATCATAAAGGCAATCAAGTTTTTGCCTCATCTAATCAAACGCCTGACCCGTCTGAATCCCGACCATTTTTAAAACTTTCACCATGGGACAAAACCCGGTAAAAGAAGCTTGCAGCATATTCGCGCCACTAAATGCTGTCAACCACAGCCAATAAGGACTATGCACCCATCCTAAAAAAAGACTAATCAAAATCATGCTTCCTGCGATTCTAAATACCCATTGATCAATATTCATTTTATCCTCCGTAAAGTTTTTAATATTCATTTTGTTAATTTCGTAAAAAGTCAAATGATGATGGCAATGTATAAAAATTCATCAATTTTATCGTATTTATCTTGTAATTTTAAATTTTTATATACCTTTTATTCAGGTAATACTTCAGCAAGCATATGATCAACATTGATCTGTTTTCCTCTAATTGTGGCCGCATAAAATATTCGGAACGGCAAATATTTTTTCCATGGCAGTTTCTTCCTTTTCTATTCAGTTAACTGAAAATCCCCCAGCTCACCTGATGAGCGGAATCAATAAAACGAACACCACAATGGCTACAATAACACTACAGAATATAAAATGTGGAATATTAACGACTCTATGAGAAACCAACTCATTCCAATGTTCATCACACCATGAGCCGGTTGTCGGCAAATGAGGATGCGCATTTGTGTGCCCTGGTTTTCCACATATATCGCAGATTCCACAAAAACCATCAGGAATATCCTTCATAGTTTCTGCAAGGGCAGGATTGTTTTCTCTTTCATTGCAATAACAATTACGGGATGTAATTTTTTTTGTCATAATAACGTGGTTTCCCTTAAAAACAAATTCATGTTGTCAGGGAAAATATTCGAATAATGAACAGTTTTGTCCGGTGGGGGGGGGAGAAGCGTTTGTCGTTTTAGCACCGAAAACGGATTTAAGCGGTATGACTGACCTGGCGGAAAAACTGAAGGGATTCAGAGGGAACGCTCAGCCCAAATCCCGCAAGGCTCCGGAGAAACGGTTTTGGTGGTAGAAGACGATCTCCCGGTCTTAAAACTTACCCGACAAATTCTTGAAGGGCTGAACTACACCGTGCTGACCGCCGGCACACCGAAAGCGGGAATCAACCTGGCTGAAGAACATGCCGAAGATATTGACCTGCTCATAACCGACGTAATCATGCCGGGAATGAACGGACGTGATTTAGCAAACCAGCTCCAATCCCTTTTCCCTGGCCTAAAACGCATATTCATGTCCGGATATACGGCCGATATCATCGCCACTCGCGGCGTCATAGACAAAGGGGAACGTTTCATTCAAAAGCCGTTCACCAAACGTGAGATGGCAACAATTGTCAGAAAAGCGCTGGATCATGAGAGTTGAGAATTGAATAGCCTTGAGGGTCACTTAATAATGAGGACCCGACAATACCGCCAGGGCTGAAACGTCATAAAATAAGATACAACGACTTTGAAGCGTGCCTAAATTTTTTCCTTTCTGCCGGTCAGCCCATTCCAGAGCATCCCCATAATGCCCATCCCGGATTGATATTGCCTTCCACTTAAAAACAACTTTTCCACTTTTAATGAACGAAGGTCTGCAGGTTTCATGTTTAAGGGATCCTGATTCAAAATCACCATATCCGCAATTTTTCCTTTTTCCAGACTACCCCGTTCCTTTTCATCAAAAGAAGCCCGGGCGACTTCACAGGTGTACATCTTCAACGCATCGACAATGGAAACGGACTGATCCGGATCATAGGGATGATTACACGCCCCGTAAATTCCCTCAATAGGATCAGGGTATGTTACCGGCGCATCAGACCCGCCACTGACGTGAATACCGGCATCTATAAGTGATTTTATGGGAGATCCTTTTTTAACACGGGGCCCTAAAATTTCCTCCAGGTATGACAATGGTTCCAGAGGGCTGATCAAAAATGCCGGCTGCAGGGTAATTCCGATCCCGAGATCAGCTATTTTCTTTACATCTTTTTCCGGAATAAGACAGGCATGTATAATCGTATGGCGGTGATCTTTTCTGGGATAATCCAGCAATGCGGCTTCAATCGCCTTTACTGCCCGGGAAACCGCAGCGTCCCCAATGGCATGCATTTCAATCTGTAGGCCTTCGCGATTCGCTTTTTTAGCAAATTCAAGGACCTCATCTTCTTCCTGAAACAAAATGCCTGTATTTTCCGGATCATTGCTGTACGGTTCATGCAAGGCAGCGTCACAGGCACCAAAACACCCGTCAAGGGCAGTAGCAAAACATCCGCCAATCCGGGGCAATTTGCGTTTTAATACTTTTTCCACTTCCATGGTCTGGAAAAACAGCCGGGTCTGAAATCGGGTTTTCTTTGTTACAGCTCGTGCAATCAGGCTCACCAGTGTAATATCCAGGTCATTGGGAAAACCGATTCCCTCTGTTGCATGGATCATGCTGATTCCCTTTTCCGCCAGCAGATCAAACCCTTTTATAATGCTATTTACAAGATCTAAGGGGGGCACCAGTGATGAAGCGAAATCCATGCCTTCAAGATATGCTTCATTAAATAAATGGCCTTTATCTGCTTCAAACCCACGCAGATTCTTTATTTTATCGGGAAATTTTTCCATCATTTTGGTGTTAAAAACCGCTGAGTGGCCATCATAGCAGACAAGAACCATGGGAACATCCGGGCATACTTCATCAAGTTCATTTCGGCAGATTAAGCGTTTTTCCTTTACACAGTGTTTAGATGCCCCAAAGGCGACAACCGCTTTCTTTTTTTTCTTTTCAGCCATTTCTTTTTGAATGATCTGTTGAATTTCGCTGATATCTTTTGCTTCTCTCACATCAAAATAAGCCACAGCGATCAATGCCCAGCTGGAGAAATGCAAATGCGCATCTCCAAAAGACGGCAATAGTACACGATTTCCGAGTTCTGTAACAGTCGAATTGTCAGCGTTTGAATATTCCGTGGGCAGAGAATCACCCAGCCAGACTATCCGTCCCTGATCTTCAATCAAATATTCATAGACGGTGTTATTTTTATCCAAAGAGATTATTTTTCCATGATAAATTTGCATCGTTTTTACCCATCCTTTAAAGTCTCTGGTTATTGGGAAAAGCAGACATATTGAAATTGGCAATATGCTGAATAATAATATTTTTCATTAATTCGATCATTTTATAAACGCACGGCGATTATACAGATTTCGCATCATGCTGACAAGATATAAATACACCGACCTTTTGTCACAGATGACAAAAAACGACCATAAAAAAGAAAAATAAACAAATAAGAGATCACTCCCAGTCGATAAATCTGTTGATTTTGTATGTCATGTTTTGCCAAGATGATTTTGTGTGTGAGTATAATCTTATAATTATTTCAAGGTTGACCGGGTGAGGAGAAGAACATGAGAGTAACTATTTTGTGTGAAAATACGATTGGAACACCGATGCCAAAGGGACTTGTGGGCGAACATGGGCTTTCATTTTTAATCGAAGATAAAGATACCGTGCTTTATGATACCGGCCAGGGGGTGGGGATCATCAATAATATGGGCCTGATGGGAAGGAATGTAGATGCGATCGATAAAATAATTATCAGCCACGGGCATTATGATCATACCGGCGGCCTGCTGCCGGTACTTAAGCAAAGAAAATCCAATGTACCGGTATATCTTCACGCGGATGCTTTTAAAAATAAAATCGCGTACATTGAAACACCGGACGGCAATTTTGAAATTCCCATTGGGTTTCAAAACAGCAAAAAAGACTATGAGGAATCCGGTGCGCAATTCCACTTTGTGGACCATTTTACCCAGATAACCGATCGGGTTTTTGCTATCGCTGACGTTGAAAGGCCCGAGGGGTGGAAGACCTGGGATGTGCGGTTAAAATGCAAGGATGGTGAAAATATTATCGATGATCCGTTTAATGATGATTTAAGCCTGCTGCTGGAAACCGATTCCGGGCCGGTGGTGCTTTTGGGATGCGCCCATGCCGGAGTGGTGGAAATTTTAGATGATTTGAGCAGCAAAACCGGACACAAGGAATTTCATGCCGTCATCGGCGGCACTCATTTAGGAAGCGCTCCTGACGCTTATATCAACAAGGCGATAGAAACGTTTAAAAAATATAATATCAAAGTTATTGGTACATCCCATTGCACAGGCTTTCATGCGGCTGCTGTAATCATGTCGCATTTTAAAGATGAATTTGCGGTCGCAAGTGTCGGCAGTTCATTTGATTTTTAATGATGGTGCCGTATTTGGAACAACTGGTCCAGCTGGCCATCAGGTCCGGGGCAAGTAAAGCCGCGATATTATCGACTGACGACATTTCTGTAGAAGAAAACCTGGCAAATCTTTGCCGGGAACCGCAATGCAGAAACTACGGTCTCTCTTCCAGTTGTCCGCCCCATGTCTCCGGGCCGGCCGGATTTAGAAAATTTTTAAAGAACAAAAAAAATTCAATCGTTATCCGGATTGATCTTCTTTCAACGGTCCTGTTTTCTGATCAGCGCCTGGAAATAATGCAACTGCTTCATGAAATTGTTGCCGGTATTGAACAGGCCGCTGTGAATATGGGATTTACCGATTCAAAAGCATTTGCCGGAAGTTCCTGTAAAGAGATTTTTTGTCATGATCATGCTGAATGCCGGGTAATTTCAAACAATGGCAAATGCCGGAATCCTCAATCCGCCCGGCCGTCCATGTCAGGTTACGGCATCAATGTTTCTAAACTGATGAAAGCTGCCGGATGGCCGTTGAAAATAAACAACCGGCAAAATGAAACAGGCGAAGAATCAATGTCCTGGGTTGCCGGGTTGATTGTCATCGGCTGAAAAACAAAATAGCGTATTTAATAAAATTATATTATGAATAATCTTGTCTGAAGTTTTTCGTCTTTCTTTAGTTTTCAAATAAAGGAGAATACTAATGAGCAACCAACCGATCATGGGATTTCCGGCAACATCACAGGATGACTATCAACTGAACGTCACCAACATTTTACGTCATGCGGCGAAAAGTTTTGGCAGGCAGGAAGTTGTTTCCGTCCAGCTCGACGGCAGCAAACGCCGTTTTACGTATAAAGAGGTCTATGCCCGGGTTAAACGGCTTGCCAACGCGCTCACCGGTATCGGCGCTCAGGTGGGCGACAGGATCGGCGTGCTGGACTGGAATTCACATCGCCACCTGGAGGCATATTACGGCATTCCGGGTATCGGATCAGTCCTGCTGCTGTTGAACATCCGTCTGTCTTCGCCAGACCTCGGATATGTAGTTAATCATGCAGAAGCAAAATATATCCTGGTGGATGAAACATTGATTCCCATTGCCGAAGCGATTGCGGATCAATGCGACTCTGTAAAGGGGTATATCATCCTGACCGACAAGGACCTGTCCGAAATCAAGACGTCGTTGTCTCCTGTGTACAGCTACGAAAAATTGCTGCAGGCAGCTGATGAGGACATTAAATGGCCGGTTATGGATGAAAAATCCGCTTATGGCGCATGTTATACCACCGGGACGACCGGACGGCCCAAAGGTGTTTATTATTCTCACCGGAATGTTTATCTGCATGCCATGACCATCGGGACCAATGCAGAAATGAGCAACAAGGACTGTTTTTATCAGTTGGTCCCCATGTTTCATGCGCTTGGTTGGGGGATGCCCCAAGCTGCATTTCTAGTCGGAACCAAATACGTGCTTCCCGGTATGTATAATATTGCCGATCTGGGAAGCCTGGCCGAACCACTGGTCAGCGAAGGCGTGACGGTCACGGCCGGCGCACCGGCATTATTTATGCCCATGCTGGAATACATCCGAAAGCTTGACAAAAAACCCGATTTGACAGGCGCCCGTTTCCTTTCCGGGGCATCCGAGCCATCCCTGTCCCTGATGAACGACTTTTACG
>JAGGYV010000341.1 GCA_021162325.1 Desulfobacteraceae bacterium
ATAATAGAGGATGCAGGCATGGTAAGAAAATTTAATAATGAAAACCTTTTCATTGTTCCTGAACTTGCGATAAGATTATTTTTTATAATCAAATAGCTTGGTTTGGTTTTTTACATGGGTTTCATTGTTATCTTTATTTGTAAAAAAAATCTGATTCTGATGGCGAAGAAAAAAGCTTCACCATCGAGGCGCGCAAAGCCTGAGGAACGATGCGTACGAATGTACGTTGAGTGACGAAGGCTGATGCGTAACAATGATGGTGGACTTTTTACAAAGCCATCATTTGAATTTTAAAATAAAGGAGTACCGCTGTGCATGTAACATTTTATGGTGCTGTAAGAGAAGTGACCGGCTCAATGCATATGATAACCACCCATCAGGATAATATTCTTTTAGATTGCGGTATGTACCAGGGAAGACGAAAAGACGCAGACCGGAAAAACCGGGTGATACCGTTTGATCCCGCAATTATTACCAACGTCATCCTTTCCCATGCACATATCGATCACTCGGGCCGCATACCGCTGCTGACGAAAGAAGGATTAAAAGGACGTGTCGTTACGACGCGTGCGACATCAGACGCCTGTGAGTATCTGCTGCCGGACAGCGCTCATATTCAGGAATCAGACGCGAATTATCTTAATTACAAGATGGTGCGAAATGTTTTATCAAAAATTAAATCCGGATCCGGACAGGGGAAAAACGGGCAGGCCAGCGTCAAGGAGATACAAAAAATATTAAAAAAGGGTAAAAATAATTTAAATCTGGATGCCATTAATGCGCTGGCTGAAGAATACCAACTGGAAGCCGTGTTGCCCATGTATTCCACCAAAGATGCGAATCAGGCGCTGACATTTTTTGACGGGATCCCTTATGAAAAGCCTGTTGCCGTGGGAAACAACTCTGTCTGCACCCTCTATGATGCCGGGCATATCCTGGGGTCTGCGATCAGTATAATTAAAACAAATAACAATGGAAAACGCCGTACAGTTTGTTTTACCGGTGATATCGGCCGATTTGATAAGCCGATTTTAGAAGACCCCACACTTAATTTTGCGGAAGAAGACCGGGATATCGATCTGCTGATTATGGAAAGCACGTATGGTGATCGTCTTCATGAACCGGTAGTGGATATGGCGCCGCGTCTGAAAAAAGTGATCAATGATACGGTTGAGCGGGGAGGGGCCCTGTTGATCCCGTCATTTGCATTTGGCCGCACCCAGGAACTGTTGTATGTCATACATGAATTGTATGATAAAAATGAGGTTCCCCGCATTCCGGTTTATGTGGATAGCCCCCTGGCAACCAAAATTACAAAGGTTTTTGGGGAACATCCGGAAATGTATGATGCAGAAACCCATGTGGATTTTTTAAAGAATGGTGAGAACCCGTTCATGTTTAACCAGTTGAATTTTACCGCCTCCGTGGATGAATCCATGGCCCTGATGCGGGAGAAAAAGTCGCATATCGTTATTTCCGCATCCGGTATGTGTGAAGCCGGACGGATCCTTCATCATTTACGATATAAGATGCATGACCCTAAAAACACTATTCTGGTGGTCGGATACATGGCCCAGCACACCCTGGGGCGCAGGATCCTGGAACAGGGCCAGCAGTATGCGGCTTCCGGCCGGTCAGGCAAACCGCCTAAATTGCGACTGCTCGGTAAAGAGTATCCTTTGGCCGCCCAGGTCGTTAAAATAGGGGGGTTCAGTGCCCATGGCGATAAAAATGAGATGCTGCGATTTGTTGAAAAATCGAATTTAAATATCAAGAAAATCGCGCTGGTTCACGGGGATGAGGACCAGACCCTGGCGTTTGCGGATACGCTGAAACGTAAGGGGCACGATGTACTGGTTCCAAAAGTGGGAGAGTCTTTGGATTTAGGATAATAAAAAGGAGAAACACCATGGTTATTGTGGCAAAAATAAAGGCCGTTTCCGGCAAGGAAAAAGAGATGGAAAAAGCGTTGATGGACATGATCCCCAAGGTCAGGGAAGAAGAGGGGACGCTGGTGTATACCCTTCACCAGGATCAGAATGATCCGGCGATGTTTTTGTTTTATGAAAAGTATAAAGATACGGATGCGCTTGTGGCGCACAGCTCAACGCCTTATTTTAAGGCGCTGTTTAAAGCGATCAAGCCGTTGCTTGACGGGAATCCAGAGATCATTATGTATAATGAACTGGCCGGTATTAATTAACGTTTTTATCGGTTTGTCGGGGGGATATATTATATGACGATTGATTTGATCGACCTGGATATTCAATCCCTCGGCTATACGCGATTTATCTCCTCCTGGTTTTACCAGGGGGGAGACGGCTGTTTTCTGATTGATCCGGGACCTGCCTGCACCATAAATCATTTGATTGCGGAATTGGAAAAGCGCCAGGTGTCGCATCTGGACTGGATTCTGTTAACCCATATTCACATGGATCATGCCGGCGGGATCGGTCATTTGCTCGAACGGTTTCCCGATGCCCGGGTGGTTTGTCATGAAAACGCTGTCAAACACCTGATGAATCCGGAACGGCTGTGGGAAGGTTCTTTGAAAGTCCTGGGTGATGTGGCCAGGGTGTATGGAAAAATGAAGCCGGTTCCTTCAGAAAATATCATGACCGTCGATGTCGTTCCCTTTAATGACGGCATTCGGGTCATTCCGACCCCCGGTCATGCTGTCCATCATCAGTGTTTTGTCTGGGAAGACGTTTTATTTTGCGGGGAGCTTTTCGGTATCTTTCATCAGCTGGATAATTCCATTTATCTGCGCCCGGCAACGCCGCCGGTTTTTGTCCTGGAGGATTTTTTACAATCCATGGACGCTGTTGCCCCTTACATGGATCGTCAGGTATGTTTTTCACATTATGGGGTTTGTCATGATGGAACGGAGATTGTCAGAATCGCAAAACAGCAGCTTTTGCTGTGGGTGGATGTGATTTCAAAATATGGCGATAACCCTAATATGGATCAGACGATGGATCGCATCATAGATGATTTATCGGATAAGGACCCGGTCTTTGCCCGGAAATCATTACTGCCGACTGAACTATACAAACGGGAGATGCATTTTACGGTAAATTCAATTAAGGGAATTTTTGGGTATTTAAACCGGCGGGTTTAAAATTTCTCGAATGGTTTGACTTAATCGTTGAATTTTAAATGGTTTCTGAATAAATTTATTGCACCCTCTTTGGAGAATTTTTTCAATCGGGCCGGTTTGGCTATAGCCGCTTGAAAGCAGTACTTTTACATCCGGATTTATTTCAACCAGGCGATCATAGACTTCTTCTCCGTTCATGCCCGGCATGATCATGTCTAAGAGGATCAGGTCGATTTTGTTTTTATAGTGGGTGTAAAATTGGATCGCTTCTTTTCCGTTTCGGGCGCAATGTACATGATAGCCGAGTGCTTCAAGCATTGCTCTTCCGATGTCAAGCAGATCCGGCTCATCGTCGATCATCAGAATAGTTTCCATCCCGGAGACAATAGCATCATCTGCCGGCAGTTTGTTTTTAGTCAGTTGGGGAGATGCCGGCAGATAAATATGAAAGGTGCTTCCGTTGTCAGGTTGACTGTCAACACGGATGTGTCCGTCATGGTTTTTTATAATCCCGTAAACTGAAGACAACCCGAGGCCGGTTCCTTTTTCCTTTTTTTTTGTGGTAAAAAAAGGATCAAAGATTTTTGACATCACAGACGGCGCCATCCCGAATCCGGAATCGGAGATGGTGATTTTTATAAAAGCCCCCGGGGAGATTTTATAAGGTACGGTTTCCGAATCTGTGAAGGTTCTATCTTCCGTTACAATATTAATATCGCCGCCTTTGGGCATGGCCTGCCATGCGTTGACCAGAAGGTTGAGGAGTACCTGATGAATTTGACCGCTGTCTGCTTCAATCACCTTGTTGATGCTGTTGAAGGCGGTATGCAGTCGAAGTCCTTTTTTGGTGCGGCAGAACATGGTGGCTGTATCATTAATCAGTTGATTGATATCGATGGGCTGCTGGTCGCCGGTTTTTGAGCTGGCAAAATCCAGAAGTTGACGGGTCAGTTCCGTCCCGCTTGAGACGTATGATTCGATGTCATTGAATTTATTATAATGCTCATGTGCCGCGTCGATATTCAAGAGGGCCAGGGAGGTATTGCCCTGTATGCCGGACAGGATATTGTTAAAATCATGTGCAATGCCGGCGGCCATTGTTCCAATGGCTTCTATTTTTTGAGCCTGCAACAGTTGTTTTTCCAATTGTTTTCGTTCTGCCATTTCAATTTTTAAATCAATATTTGATTTTTTCAATGCGTTTGTGCGTTCATCAACAATGATTTCAAGATCTTCCCGATGTTTTTTTAGTGTTTTTTCAATACGCTTTCGTTGCCCAACCTCTTCTTTTAAGTCTTTGTTAATGGCATCAGCGCGGTGTTTTTCTTCTTCCAAAAAGTGGATCAGGTCAATATTTTCAAATCGCAGCTTCAAGGTGGTGAGGTTTTTATTAAACATGTGGTATGCAATCATTGATGCAAAAGCAAGATATAGTAGGATCATCAAGCCCATTGACTGCTGAATCAATGTCCCGGCATTTAAGAAAACGCTAATAATCGGCAACAGGGCGGGGAACGTAAATGCAATGAAAGCCGGCAGGACTGTCGAAAATGTGCTAATGCCCCCGGAAACCATCCCCACAAGGAAAAAAGATAATAATAGCTGATGCGGAAAGGATGTGGCAGGAAAAATAAGTATGGCTGAACTGCCCCAGATGGTTCCGGAAATAAAAATCAGGAGTAGAAATAACTTTTTCCATCGGCCGACATCCTCAGCGTTGATATCCATTCGTCGGAATCGTATGATAAAACAATGCCGGATCAGGGTGATGGTAATTGCGGCAAAAACCCATAGCGCCAGATGCGCATGCGGAACCAGGGCCCACAAAACAAAACCTATGCCAATAGAAACAGCAACAGCGCCTAATGAAGCGATATGTGATTGCTCGTAAAGCTGCTTGACCTGTTCCAGCAGGAGGCGTTGATCATATTTGGGTTTCTGCGTCATCATTAAAATAGAATTTTGCTCGTTGCTTCAGCTGATTAATTTGTGGCAGTGCATTAACTTAGTTTTTTATTTCTGATTTTTGTATTTTTTTGGCAAACTTTTTTAAAAACTCAAAAAGTATGAAGTGACTAAAGTGATCTAAAGTGATCTAAAGTGCCTAAAGTTGTGGACTGCGCGAAACGCGCGATCATTTTTAATATAAAAATTGACAATGCCGAAGGCATTAACCATAACTTTAGCTCACTTCAAACTTTAGCTCACTTTTAACTTTTCCGGTTTACCCGGGTTGGGCATCTTGTTATTTCCAAATAACTCGTTCATAATTTTTTGAAATGATTGACAAGTTATTTTCTCATACAGTGGTGATGCGTCACCATGAAAAGCTTTTTACGAGTTTGTCAATAATCCTTCAAAGAAATTTATCTGTCAAGTTCATCTCTGACTGCGCGGGCCAGATTCTCTATTAAATAAGGCTTTTTCAGGCACGCACCCGCTCCTATTGCCTGAGCTTGTTTGATCCGTGCGGATGTGGAATAGCCGGTGGCAATAATGGCTTTCTGGCCGGGATTAATTTTAATGATTGCTTTATAGGTGTCTAATCCATCCATTCCAGGAGCCATAATCATATCTAAAATAAGCATATGGGTGGGGGTGTTTTTAATATAGTCAATGGCTTCTTCGCCGCTGGCGACGGTGTCTGCAACATACCCCAGTTGGGTCAGCATCTGGGCGGCAAGTTCTCTTTGTTCTTGTATATCATCCACAACCAGTATTGTTTCTTTGTTTCCGTTAATTAAATCATAGGGGACATTGGGGGGGTTCGTAGAAATATCAGATTTTGCCGCCGGAAAGTAAATGGATATGGCACTGCCTTTACCTGCGTTACTTGTGATTTTTATATAGCCGTTATGATCATTTACCACTCCCCAGACCATGGCCATGCCAAGACCGGACCCGCTTTTTCCCATTTTCTTTTTTGTATAAAAGGGCTCGAAGATTCTGTTCCTGTCTTCTGCTGTCATGCCGGTACCGGTGTCTTCTATTCGGAGCGTTATGTAGTCTCCGGCTTTAATTTTTTCATACCCGGGCAGGGGGGTATCCATATACCGGTTTTCTGTTGTAATGGTGATGGTTCCGCCATCCGGCATGGCTTCGGCGGCATTGGTCGTCAGGTTCATGATGGTTTTAGATATGTGAACGCCGGAAGCAGACATGTTCATCAGGCTGCGATCCAACCGGGGAACGACATTTATTGTCGGGTGATGATTTAAAAGGGTTTTATGCTCCGGGCTGTTAAGGTGTTCCTTGATAAGGGGGTTTAAATTCAATATGGAAAGATCGGGAAGCCCTTTTCGGGCAAGGGTCAGCAGATCCTGAACAATCGCTGCTGCTTTTTCTCCTGATTTTTTAATGGTTTGAATCGGTTTGTGTAAAGGGCTCTCCGGGGGGAGCTTCATTAACAGCAGATCCGGATAGCTGACAAGTCCGGAAAGAATATTGTTCAGATCATGGGCTACCCCGCCGGCAAGGGTGCCGATGGCTTCCATTTTCTGGGCATGGCGAAGACTGGTTTCAAGTTTTTCCTTTTCTTTTTCAGACTGAATGCGCTGGGTAATATCCCTGACGATTCCTTTAAATCCAATAGGTTTTTTATTGCCGTCTTGAATTGTTGAAATTGATGTCTCAATAAACCGCTCGGTGCCCTCTTTCTGGACCAGTTTCCAGTCAAACACATCAGCGGGCTGGCCGGTCCGGTAAACCTGGTTAAATGTTTTAAAAATTGGATCAATATATTCTTTGGCACAAAATTGACGAAAGTTCATTCCTTTTAGTTTTGCCGCCGGGTATTCCAGGATGGTGCAAAGAGAGGGATTGGAAAAAACGATGTTCCCGGCGAGGTCAACTTCATAATAGCCCTCTTCGATATTATCCAGAATATTTTTATATTTTTCACGGCTCTCGCTAAGGGCTTTTTCCGAATTGTTTCGCTCCTGCAGCAGTTGATCAATGTCCATTTTAATCAAAGAAACAGCTTCAGCCACCGGGGAAAGTGGATGTGTGGGATCAACTTTTTGGATAATTGTTTCAGGGTCCTGCACGTCCCAGTTGATCGCGGACAAAATACGAATCACCTCGTCAATGGTGTTTTGATTTCGGTTTTTACCCTGAATATCCCCCACCGTTTTTGTCCCGGGTTGCCGGCCCTGTTTTTTTTCTGATTTTATTAATTCCAATGCCGATGCTAAATCATCCGCGATATGGATATGATATGTGGCGTTTATTTTGGCGAGATTAATGGCCGCCCGAATTGCCCAGTTGGTGTTGTAAAAAATAAGCATCCGTGCGGGATGTTGCTCGTGCCATTTTTGAAGTGCTGAATCAAAATTCAGCCGGGCCTTTAAGGTGGCCCCTTTTAATGCCTTTTGATCGGATAGCAGATAATACTTTTTGTTTTTTAAGTCCATTTCCGCAAACGCTTTTTTTTGCAAATTAAAAATCGGCTCAATATGTTTCGCTCTTAAATAACCGGATGACACG
This sequence comes from Desulfobacteraceae bacterium, assembly GCA_021162325.1. Taxonomy (GTDB): domain Bacteria; phylum Desulfobacterota; class Desulfobacteria; order Desulfobacterales; family Desulfosalsimonadaceae; genus SURF-3. The sequence continues at coordinate 7,586 of JAGGYV010000341.1, forward strand.
GCATGAAGAATATTGCCATTCATGCGTTCGAACCGCATTTTGTACTCGCCCAGATTGATGGACCATTCTTTTTTGTTGACGATATCAGGACTTTTGGTTTCTTGCAGGGGCGGGGCATCGTTTTCCGGCGATAGATGTTTGTTTGACAGGAGCGTTTTAGCCAGCTGAATCGCTTCCGGAAGATCGTTTGCGATATGGATATCAAATTTAAACGGATAGATACGTTTTCCCAGGTTGATGCTTAACTTAAACATCGCCGATGTGTTGCAGAAAATGACAGCCTGCAGATGGTTTCGGTTTTTGAGGCAGTCGATAAAATATTTTCGGGCGGCAAGTGTTGCGCCCTGTAGGTGCTGGTAATTTTCAATCTGGATATAGGGTGTTTTTTTTGGGATGCCCTGGTGCCTGACTTTTTGATTGAGCGCATTGGATTGTTTAACGTCCGGTAACGTGGAACTGCCTGATGGGCAGCTGACGAGAATGTTTTTGTTTAAAACAAAAAAATTAGCCCCAAAGTTGCTGTCGGATATTTTTTGATGCCATTCAGGTTCACGATGAACAGGAAGCCCCGTTTCTCTGAGAATGGTTTCACAATTTTGTCCGTTAAATATTTTCTGGTTTGGCATAAAACGATCTCTATGGTTTATGTCAACGGGTTAACATGCCAGCAGAAGCATAAATTTTATTATATCATATAGCACGTCATTATGCACGATAAAATTCAGGTTTGATGGCTTCGTAAAAAGCTTTTCATGATGACGCGTCACCACTGTATGAGAAAATAACTTGTCAATCATTTCAAAAGATTATGGGTGAGTTATTTGGAAGTCCAAATCCTTTGTTGCGCGGCATCCTTCGTTTCTTCATGGTGCGCTAAGTATAAATTATAACTCAGGATTTTCGCGCATCGCCAGTTTTATGAGATTGGTGGAACTTTTTTCTTTGCCGTCGAAATCTGACTTATTAACGAATAGACGTCACTGACAGCTGTTTTTACCTTAACGATTTTATTTTGAAAGTGGTAAGCATTCACAGGGCATTGGTTGAAAGTACATCAGTCGTTGTGCCCCCGTGAACGGGTACTGAAGGTGTATGCCATCAGAAAAATAATGCCGCCGGCCGCGGAAAGAACGGACCCGACCAAAATCGCGAATTTTGAGTAATTGATTAATCCCGGATCGGCAAATGAAAGGCCGGAAACAAAAAGAGACATGGTGAATCCGATGCCGCCGAACATGGATACCCCGAAAATATGGGGCCAGTAAATGCCCTGAGGCAGGGCCGTTATTTTTGTCTTCACCGAAAGATATGAAAAAAGGGTGATGCCAATCGGTTTTCCAAGGAATAATCCCAGGATGATTCCCAGGGTCAAGGGGTGGCCCATGGCTTTGGAAAAATCTAATTCGTGAAAAGTCAACCCGGCATTTCCCAGGGCGAAAATCGGTAAAATGAGGAATGCCACCCAGGGGTGCAGGGCATGCAGCATCCGCTGTAGGGGCGTTTCAACATTGTGGCAGTCAAGTTCCAGACCCTGAACGGCATTCATGTGGTCTTCGTTTAATAGAATGGAAAAGCCGCAACTGTTTTCCGCACATTGGAAGGCACCTAATCTTTGTTTGACTTTTTGAATAAAAAGGTCCGTGTCGTATTTGCCCCGGGCCGGAATAAACATGGATACAATGATTCCGGCAACTGTGGGGTGAAGTCCTGAGCCCAGAACAGCAATCCAGATCATGATGCCTAAAACCGCGTAAACAATGGTCTGACGTATCCATAAAAAGTTGACGAGGCCAAGTACCAGAATCAGGATGCCGCAGATGGCAAGATTGGAATAAACAATTTCTTTTGTATAAAATAAAGCAATGATCAGTACGGCCCCTAAGTCATCGGCAATCGCAAATGCGGCCAGAAAGACCCGCAGGCCCATGGGCAGTTTCTTGCCGAAAATGGCCATGGCCCCCATGGCAAAGGCGATGTCGGTCGCCATGGGAATTGCCCATCCGCCGGCAGATGGGGTGTTGAAATTAATCAGGGCAAAAATAATGCCCGGTACAAGCATTCCGCCGACAGCCGCAACCACAGGGAATAATGCTTTTTGTGGTGTTGAAAGTTCTCCAACAAGCAGTTCCCGTTTAATTTCAAGGCCGACGGTAAAGAAAAAAAGCGCCATTAACCCGTCGTTTATCCAGTGGATCAGGCTTTTGGTGATGGTTGCCTGACCGATGGTAAACCCGATGTCCGTGTGCCAGATATGATGATAGGATTCGAACACGGAAAAATTGGCCCATGCCAGTGCAATAATGGTGGTGGCCAGCAGAAGGAGGCTGCTGGCAGCCTCCTTCCTGAAAAATCTTTGGGTGGGCTTGACTATTTGATCGGAAAAAATGCTGGAAATAGCGGGTCGGTATTTTTGAATAATTCTCATAGAGGGCTATTTTGTTATGATGGTTTTGTTGAATTTAAGAAGAAACAACTCCATAATTCAAGGAGATAGCTGAAAGCTTAAGATCGATTAATACTTTTTTGGTTTAAAAATATACAGTTACCTTTTTTGGCGGCCGGGTTTCCCATCCTGTTTCTGCCTTCAGTCTTCGACCTTCAACCTATTTTTATTCTTTCAGTTTGTGCTTTAAATTTTCACAGATCAGATCAACCGCTTCCATGACTGAATTTTTCCCCATGTCAATAATCAGGTCGTACAGGCGGGCATCATTCCAGTCTGCCTTAAAATATTCTTTTATATATGCCTTAAAATCTTCTTCGTCATTCTTAATTTTATGTTCCGCGGCTTTACGGCTTAAATGCTGCTGGTCCATGAGTTCGGTGATTTTTATCTCAGCCTTTTTTATGAGCTTGACATGAAGCGTGTTGGGTTTCTCCCTGAGAATGCATTGCCCGCCCCAACCCAGAATAATGACGTTGTCATTAACATAGAGTTTCTCCACCAGTTCTTTTGTTTTTTCATAATACGCTTTGTCGTCCAGGCATCCGTGTTCCCGATCCACTACTTTTTGAACAATTGAACAGGTGTATTTATCAACCAGTCTGAGCACGGATGATTTTGACGTCTGTCGAAAGGTCTCCGCCTCATGTTTTGAAAGATTTAGTTCCCTGGCGATCTGGGCCAGAAGCTGGTCCCCGATATATTCATATTCAAGCTGTTGTGCCAGCTTGGAAGCAACGCGCTGGCTATGGGTGCCGAATTCTTTGTTAATAGTGATTACCGCCATGGGTCCCTCCTGATCCGGATAAAATCACAAAAATTAGAGATCAAAAATCAAATTTAATACGGCCAGAGGCCGATGAATTTATTTTTTAGCATATTTATCTACATTTTACGATTTAAAATAATTTAATCTGGTTATCCACTTCGCTTAAGTTGTCGTCTCAACTTTTTAATATTGTATAATATATTGAAATGTATTGATTAAATTTTCAATGGTTATCCGGGAGTTAGAGGAAAAGCCCTGAAGGGGCATGACATATCAG
>JAGGYV010000002.1 GCA_021162325.1 Desulfobacteraceae bacterium
CGGCTTCGTAAAAAGCTTTTCATGGTGACGCATCACCACTGTATGAAAAAATAACTTGTCAATCATTTCAAAAGATTATGGACGAGTTATTTGGAAGCCCAAATTCTGTGTTGCGCTGCATCCTTCGCTGCTTCATGGTACATGCATGCAATGACTGTTGCTAAACGGATATTCGGCATACCAGATTTTCGTTATTACGCATTGGCTGATGGTATAAGCGCTATATTGAAGCGTATTGGCAAAGGGCCATTGCGTCCCAGAGGGTACAAACCGAAACCATCAGCTCAGCTTTTACTTTGGTGAAAAAATGGGGGAAGTCCTTATTTTTACAATATTTTTACAATATATTGACTGATTAAGAAATCAATCGTATACTTATTTGATAAATTCTTTCTAAAAAGCAGGAGTAAAAAATGTTCAGACAATTTTATTTAATGATGATATTTTCCATATTATTTAGCTGCATGGTGCCTGTAAATGTGTTAGCCGCCGCAGATGATTCTCACTGGACGCCCTTACTGGATGCGGTCTTTGAAACAAATAATCTCGAGATGGCAGTTTTGATCCTGGTTAATGACAATAATATACCGGTATCTGACATTATTGTAAAAGCCCGGGAGATGGGATTTGGAAACACCCGAATTGCCAATGCGCTGGTTGACTCAAAATTATCATGTAAACAGGTGATCATAGAAGTATTGCAAAACAAAATGCCGCCCAAAGCAATCTTTAACTCTGACAAAATATGCGGTGAGGAATATGGTCACACCCCGGAATCCATTTTACGACTACTGGTGAAAGAATTGAGATTCATTAACATGGAAGAAGAAGACCTTGGGAAAAAAGAAAAAAATACGAAAATCAAACAAAAAAACCTGAAAATCCTCCTTGCGGTCTGCAAAAGCATGATGGCGGGTAAAAACTATACAAAATATGACATCATGTATCATCTGTGTCTGGCGGATGCGAGTAATGAAACTATCTCCGAAGCGGCTAAACGGTTTGATGTGCCAACCGCAACAACATTCAAGGCGTGCCCAAGACATGCGGAGTATGGGCATGCATATATCAGTCATGAACTTCCTGAAGAGGCACATATCATTATTGGGGTTGACCACCTGACAATCGATGACAATTCGGGAAAAGGTGTTATCAGTCCCAAAAGGCCATAAACGAAATATAAATGAGAAAAGCATTGAGACAAAACAGACACCATCACCGACTCATGATTAACAGATTATTTATTCAAACAGTTACCTTTGGAATAATATTTTTTTTCTGCGTTCATGCCGCTGTGGCAGGCATGCCTGTGGTAGAATTCGTTGCCGACACCCTTCCGGATAAAACCAAACAAAAAATGCCAGATACGGTTTCGGACAAGCCGGGTGACGCAAAAAATGCAGCGCCGAGACCCTTTTTCTCCGTGGCTATAGAAGCAGACGTTCCGTCAATTGATACTCCTGATATAATTCACTATACGATCACAGTGAAAAATACGGGCAACATGCCTTTAACCGGCATCAGCATATCAGCCCCGCTTATAGACGATCTGTCCAGCCCTGAAGGAAATTCGAACAATCCGGGGGCCCTGGATGTAAATGAAATCTGGACGTACACGGGTAGCTATGATGCAACCCAAACAGTGATTGATGCCAATGGCGTGGACAGCAATAATGTCATTGACGGTGACGGTGACATTGACAACACCGTAATGGTAGATTTCGCTGAAACAGATCCGCCACAAACAGCCTATGCTCGGGTTAAAACAGAAGGATCTATTGACGGCAATATTTTTGGAAAAAACAAAAAATACCTTCATGGTTTCTTATCCGTTGCCCAGTCCTATACCACCAACCTCTATAAAACGGACCGCGATCCGGAGGGCTGTTGGGCGACCTTTCTGACACCCGGCATATGGGCTACGGTTCCTTCAACACAAAAACGTAGCATTGAAATCGTTACGGCCAACGCTTCTCCCGGGGGACTGGCCGTTAATCCGTTTACCCCGATTAACTATAAACCTTTTCAGTTATATTTTCTGTACAGCCCGCAACTTCAAATTTATCATAATCAGAGAAACACGGCATATCAGGATACTGGCATCGGCGAAGGCATCGTTGACAATGAAGACATCAATCAATTTACAAACAATGACTCCCTCAACAGGTTAACCCATCGCGTGGATGCCTATATCAGTTACCATTCCGGCAACAAACTGTTTCTGCGGGCCATGGACCAGTATAAAATATCATATGATGCCTTTTCAGAACGTGCCTATTTCGTTGATGATAAATACAAGTCCAATCTGTTCAATATTACCGGCACCTTCGATGCCACCAAAAAATTAAGACTGCGGCTGGATTATTCTAATTTTGATCTTAATTATAAGGATCAAATGAACAGTGATGCGGACCGGATGGACAATTCCATAGCCGCGTATTTATTTTTCCGAATGACCGCAAAGACCTCGGCATTTGTCGAATATGAATTTGCTGACATCAACTACAATTCCAGCGATAAAGACAGCCATGAGCATCGATATTTTGCCGGACTGCGATGGCGGATGACCGGAAAATCCAGCGGGCAGATCAAAGGCGGATTCGGTAAAAAAACCGATACTTCGACATCGGTTTTTCCGGATACCGATATTCAAATTTCCGATATTTCCAGCAGCAACTGGATGGCGGAAATTCAGATCGATCATAACTTTAATTCCCGCACCAACTTTACGCTTAATGCATATCGCAAATATGATGAAGTCCTTGAACACCGATATGATTATGGTGACCTTGAAAACTTTTATGCGGATTTTATCCTGGCCCATTTTATCGGCTTCAAAATGAGCAGGGAAATTACCTCCAAAATCCATCTGAATTTAGATACGTCGTTTTTTTATGATGAGTTTAAGGGCAGCCGGGCAAACCATTCCGTTTACGGGGATTCTGAATTCGATATTTTCGTGGATAACCCGAATTATCAAAGAGAACGACATGATACGGAATTTGCTGTTTCGCCGTCCATTAATTTTACCATTTTTAAATGGCTGACACTCAACGGCGCTTATATTTATACGGATCATGATTCCAATTACCCAGCACATGACTACGTTGATCACACGTTCTTCGTTCGCGCAAACCTGTTTTTGTAATACACCATCGAATTGGAATCTAAATTTTAACGCCAGACAAAGTAAAAAAATTCTTATTTTTTGCAAAACAGCTTATTTTATTATAATCTGTTTTTTTAAATTATAGGCTCAAAAAATGAAGCATTCTTTTTATATTGCATTACTCATCTGTACACTAGTCAATTCCGTGCCGGTTGCCGACGCCCAGGATTATATTCTGGGGGAAGGCGATGTCTTAACGATTTCCGTATATGATCAGCCGGATTTACAATCGACGGTTCGAATCAGCGGAGACGGAATGATTGCGCTGCCCCTGATCGGTCAACTATCTGCCATCGGACAAAGTGTCGAAAAACTTGGCAATGGAATCGAATCCCTTCTGGCTGACGGATATATTATTAATCCGCACGTCACCATATTTATCGAAGAATTCAGAAACCGAAAAGCCACCATTCTCGGTGGAATCAACAACCCGGGCCTATATGAACTGAAAGGCCACACAACCCTTCTGGAACTCATCTCAAAAGCCGGCGGGCTTAAAGAAAAAGCTGCCAGCGAAGCCATCATTCAGCGGGACCAGCCGGACAGCAAACAAAAAAAAGTTATTGTTGTCAATCTGTTCCAGCTGATGGAACAAGGGCAGGAATCCCTGAATCTGACTATCATCAATGGAGACAATATCTATATTCCGAAAAAAAAGGTTTTTTATGTGACCGGGGAAATAAAAAAACCGGATGTTTATGATTATGAAGAAGGCCTTACCGTTATTCAGGTGCTTACAAAAGCCGGCGGGCTAAATGATAAGGCCGCACCCTCCCGGATCCGGATTATCCGTTCCACCGACGGCAAAGAAAATGTACTTGAAAAAGTCAAAATGGATCTGACAATACACCCCAATGATGTCATTGTGGTGCCGGAAAGTTATTTTTGATGGCGTCGTTAAAAGTCCCACCTACTGCGTTGCCGCGGTTTTCCAGGCACTCAAGATACTACTTATATAATTTCAGACCTGAAAAACCACTACGCCTTGCCGGAGTGTATGGGATTGGTGGAACTTTTAACATAGCCATCCTGTTACTTTTTACGGGACTATCATTGCATTTTTTAAGGTAAACTAAAAAAACAAGCGGTAACTCATGCAAAGAGAAGAAGATGTAAATATTAAAGATTATTTATATGTAATGCTTCGGCGAAAAAATATCATTTGCCTGGTCGTGCTTGTTTGCCTTCCGTTTATTTTAATCAAAGCATTTTCCAGTACCCCGGTTTACCAGGCAACCACAAAACTACTAATCCAAAAAAATTTCGACCCGTCTTTCTTATCAAACAATCGATTCTCCTATGATCCTTATTTTCTATCCACACAGGCCCAGCTGATCACAAGCAGCAGGGTGGCGATAAATGTGGTTGAATTATTAAATCTTGATGGAACTTACAGCCGCTATTTTAAGGATAAAAGCCAGGACTCTTTCATTACAAAAGATTTAATCAACTGGTTTAAAAATCTTTATTCCGTTGTGCTGAAACTGGCCGGCATCTCAAACAATGACCTGTCATCCGGGCAAACCGATGAAAATGAATATAGCGAAGAAAAAGCAAAAAAGCAAAAAATCAAATCTCTGTCAAAAATGGTACAATACGGTATCACCGTTGATAACGATCTGGAAAAAGGCGATATCGTTAATGTGAGTTTTTCTTCCACAAACCCTGTTTTTGCCGCCAATGTGGTCAATACTGCTGTTTCAGCCTATAAACAGTTACTCCTGGAAATGAAACTGGAGTCCACCTCTCAAACCCTTGAATGGTTGAAAACCAATTCAGATGCTGAAAGGTCAAAGCTTGAAACCAGCGAAAAAAAGCTTCGGGAATATAAAAAGAAACATGATATCTATACGATAAATGACCAGGAAGCCATTTTCCCCGAAAAGATAACAAAAATCAGCAGCAATCTGACCCTGGCGCAGGCGGAAGTCAATGAACTGGAATCAATGTATCAGGAGATTAAACGGATCTCACCGGAAGAGGCCTTAAATCTGCCGGTTATTGCCGGCAATGAAACCATAAAAGAATTACGGCGTCAAATCATTAACAAAGAGCAGGAAATAGCCGGCCTGTCCAAAAGTATCGGATACAAGCATCCGAAAATGATCCGGACAAAAAAAGACTTAAACGCATTAAAAGGCAAGCTCAATAGTGAAATTCAGGATGTTATTCAATCTATTAAAAACAGGTATGAGCTGGCACAGCAAAAAGCAAAAAGTATTCAAACGCTTCTGGACAAAACAAAACAAAACGCCGCCTTTATGAGCGACAAATTTATTCAATATGAAATTCTAAACCGGGATATTGAAGTTCACCGCCTTTTATATGACCGGTTGCTCAGCCGGATCAAGGAATTTAATATCACGGAACAACAGCAGACCATCGATGTCTGGGTGATTGAAAGCGCGGATCCACCGGCTTCCTCGATTACCAAAGGACCGAAACGAACTATTTTACTGGGTATTATTATCAGCCTGGTGGCAGGAATCGGCCTGGCCTTTTTCCTTGAATATATGGATAATACGGTAAAGACTTCAGAAGATGCGGAAGAGCGCCTCGGCCTGCCGATTCTGGGCATGATCCCGCTTTTAAAAGACAGTGAAAATAAAATCGAGGATATCGTTTTTCAGGCACCCAGTTCACTCATATCCGAAGCCTATAAGGCTATCCGAACATCCGTACTTCTATCATCACCGGACGGCTCACCCAAAAGTATTCTCATAACAAGCATGAATCAGGGAGTGGGAAAAACAGTAACGTCCGTCAATCTGGCAATTGCATTCGCCCAGTCTGAGAAAAAAGTACTTTTGATCGACGGTGACATGCGACGGGCCAGAATTCATAAAATTTTTAACCTGGCCAACACCTCCGGGTTGAGCACTTACCTAACAAACCAATCAGATATAACCATCTTAAAACACGATGAGCTGGATTGTCTGGATATTGCACCTGCGGGACCGGTCCCGCCGAATCCATCCGAACTGTTAAGCTCATCAAGATTCAGCAAACTGATCACGGATGTATCAGACAATTACGATCTTATTATTTTTGACTCCCCCCCGATGTTTAACGTCAGCGACGCCCATTTAATCAGCAAATCTACAGAGCAAACCATACTGGTCACCCGCTCCGGATTAACCACTTATGATGCCGTGGCCAAAGCAAATAAAATATTAACTGACATCAATTCCGAAATGCTCGGTTTAATCATTAATGCCGTGGATTTAAAAAAACAGCAGCAATACTATTCTAAATATGATGGCCCATACGGTTACTATAAAAATGATTATACCTATTCGTAATCCGGCACCATGATTGATGTTCACTGCCATATTTTGTCGAATATCGATGACGGCGCTTCTGATTTTGATGAATCCCTGGAAATGGCAAAAATAGCCGCCCAGGATGGTATTCGTCAAATCATTGCAACCCCCCATGTCTATGACGACAAATATGCCATCGGTGATATCATCAAACAGGTTGATCACTTAAACCGGCTGTTAAAACAACATAACATTCCGGTTCAGATATATCCCGGCGCGGAAGTATCCATCAGCCTGGATCCTGCCATGATCCCGAAATATACGCTCAACCATACAAAATATACGCTGATTGAATTCCCCCATAACCATTTGCCGTCTTTTGCCGGGAAAATCCTTGCCTGGCTCATCGCAAAAGATCTTAAACCGATTATTGCCCATCCGGAACGCAATTATTCCATCATCCGCTCGCCGGAGTTATTATTAAATCTTCTAAACAACAATATTTACGTCCAGATTACCGCCGGCAGCCTTACCGGTGATTTCGGCGGTGACATTCAATATTGTGCGGATTATTTGCTGAATTCCGGAAAGGTGGATTTTATTGCCTCGGATGCACACTCCAAAAAATTTCGCACACCGGTTCTGGCCGAGGCTGCTGATATAGCCGCTACCCATTTAGGCAAAAAGGCTTCACAGCGTCTTGTGAGCACCAATCCGGCGGCAATTTTAGCCGGAGAGGCGATTCATTAATATGGAAATAATGAAGCCGAGCTGATAAAGCCTGCTTCTTTTGTTCTTTCACCCACTTCGCTTGAAAACACAAAGAACACAGAGAAAAAAATATTCTGGCTATCCACTTCGATTAAGTTTGCTTGAAATCAGTCGAATATTTATAAAATACAACTGGCAGGACTCAGAGGGAAAGCTCAAGGACACGGTAGGGGCGGTCCCTGATTACCACTGGATCCAGGACTCAGGGGGAAAGCCCTGAAGGGGCATGATATACCAGCCCGGGGCAACGCCCTGGGAACGAATAGTAACCAGATTCAGCCCTGAAAGGGCATAACATCATGTTAATAAAATAAAATGAGAAAAACCGCTGAATATCTTTTTTTAACCGCACTACTATTTACTCCCATGGCATTTGGAACGGTAGAGACCTGGTCCTGCCTGATCATGGAAGTCATTATTTGTGCCAGCGCGCTGTTTCTTTATTTTTCTACCAAACAAAAAATATTTTATCAGGTGCCGGGAATTCTTCCCCTGATACTGGTTCTTGCATTCATATTATTACAGATCATCCCCCTGCCGGGAAATCTTGTTAAATTTCTGTCTCCTGCAACGTTTAATATTTATCATAATTCTTCAGGACTGATCGGACCTGCCGACTGGATTCCGATTTCCATTTGCCCGCGCGCCACGATAATGGAATTACTCCGATTGTCCGCATATGTACTTTTTTACATCACGGCCGTTCAGCTTCTGGCCAACCGCATTTTCTTAAAAAGAACCGTCGAAGTGGTTGCCTGGTTTGCCGCACTACTGTCGATTATTGTAATCATTGAGTTTATAACAAAGCGCCTGAATTATCCCCTTCCTCATGATAAAATTTTATGGATCAGACAATTAAGCCATGGCGGGACGCCGGCAGGCCCCTATGTTAACCGAAATCATTATGCCGGGCTCATGGAAATGATTTTCCCCCTGATACTGAGCATGTTTCTGGCATTTCGCCCGATCCTGACAAAAATTTCATTAAAAAGAAGAATTGCTGATTTTTTTAATCAAAAGAGAATCCATCATCATTTCTTATATGGCACCGCCGCCATTCTCATTGCCACATCCTTATTATTAAGCCTTTCCCGGGGCGGAATTATTTCATTAGCCTTATCCATGAACTTTTTTGCAACGTTCGTTATTGTTAAGGCCCGCCAGAAAAAAACAGGCCTTTTTATCGCCATTATCATTATCATCGTTCTCTTTTTAACCGGAACATCAGGCTGGAATGCCATATTTGACCGATTTGAAAATATCCGAAACCAGTCCGGCATCATCTATGACAACCGATATATTATATGGACGGACTGCAAAGAGATTATTCGCGATTTTCCTTTATTGGGAACCGGGGCCGGCACCGTCGAAAATATCTATCCGATTTATCGGAGTTTTCCGGGAAATGATATTTTAGAACACGCCCATAATGATTATCTTGAATTTTTATGTACCGGCGGCATCACTTTGCCGACATTCATGTTCTTCTGCCTGTTTTCAATTTTATTTTCAGCGACAAAGTCATTCAACAAGCGCCGGGAGTGGTATTCAATCCTTCTTTTTGCCGGATGCATCACATCCATCAGTGCCATTTTACTCCATTCATTGGTCGACTTTAATATGCAGATCGGGGCCAACGGACTTTATTTTTTCTTTATCCTTGCACTTACAGTGTCCGCAGCAAATACACGTCTGCGAAGCGATTTATCGACAACCTATTTAGAAAAATCAAAAAAAAGGCCTTATGTTTTCGGAATATCGGCTATGGTTTTATGTGTCAGCGTAATTTATATAAACGGCGGCGCGTTAATCGCTAATTACTTTTTTTCAGATTACCAAAATATTCATCTCACGCCCGATATGTCAGAAGACGAACTGTACCGGATTTCCCGGGCCGCTCAACGGGCTGCGGCATATGATTCCTTAAATCCCAAATACCACCAAGCAGCCGCCCAGACTGCTGCCATGATGGGAAAAGACACAATTGCTTTTAATAATTATACAAAATCGATCCGACGGGGTCCGACAAACAGTCGTCACCTTCACGATGCCGGCTATTTCGTCTACCAGCAGGGGAATACGGAGTTAGCAGAAAGGATTTTCCGAAACAGCATTCAATGCGATAAAAAAAATATGGCGGCATACATAAAGTACGCCGCCATGTTGTTCGAAGAAAAACAGATGAAAAAAGGACTGGAAGTTTTAAAATCCGCTATGTCAATTAATACGGATGCAACCGGGAAATGCCTTTCCCTGATGGTATTGTTTAAAATTAATGAGGATCAAATGGTTCTCGCTTTGCCGGACCGGGTGGAACCGCACCTGGAACTGGGAAATTTCTTTGATTCTTTAGGAAATAAACAAAAAACGGAAACCTCTTATTTAAAAGCACTGGAATACCTGCCCAATGAAACACAAATCAAAAAATCATACTTTATTCATGTCTATACTTTTTATCGAGCCCTTCAATCATATAAAAAAGCATTATTCATCATTCAGCAGGCGATTGAATATTTTCCGGATGACGATCACCTGCACCGCATTGCCGGTGACCTTTATAAAAAGATAGGAATCGATTACCGGGCCGATGAAGAATACCGTAAGGCCCGGATATTGGAATAGGTATTATTCAACCAAAATTGTTACACCGAGTTGTTTCAAAAACTTAACCAGATCTTTGTAACCGTCCTCTGCGATAAAACGAAGCGTACTTTTATCCAGCTCCTGATACTCATGCACGGCAATATTGCGAAAACCTGTCATAGCTGTCAGTGATTGCTCCATATCTGGTGGAATCAACTTTGCCTGTGCCAGTAATCGAAACCCATCGCCGCTGCTTTGAGGCATACCCAGGCGTTGTTGGGCAACAATATGCATCGCAAGATCAATCGCAGCCTGACACGCCCGTTCAATATTTAACGTGAGGGCATCAAGATGGGTAAAATTTTTCAGTTCCGGATCTGATGCATATTCTTCTTTAATTCGACGAATACAACGTTCAATAACAGCGGCCTTGTTCAGAATGATGTCATCCGTTGATATAGGCATCTTCCACTTCCCTCCGCTCTTTCTTTAATTGAGCGTACAAGCCTAACGCAGTTGCTGCAAAAAGCCGACAGTATATATCACCATTTTCATAAATACATTTACCATTCAAAATTGCCTCTTTGGTGTATATCAGATTTTTACTGCTCAAAATACCGATATCAACCTCGCGCCCGCAATGATCTTCGAATTGGCTGCTTAACTTCAAAAGATCCATTTGTGTCAGGAATATTCCGGGGACAGATAAAACAGCAATATCAATATCACTGTCAGGCCTTAATTCTCCGTTAACAGCTGATCCGAAGAGGTAGGCGGCTGCAACGCGGGTATCTTTTTTCAAAACAGTAATAATTTTTTCTATTGTTTCATCTGACAGATTCATATGTCCTGCGTATACTAATTCTTTTGATTTTAATAAAAAATCTGAGCGAAATGGTTTAAAATATTACCTTGCATAAGCAATTATTTCAATAGAAACAATTGTTTTTCAAACTTCAGTTTATTTTATCTTTTCGATGGTTTTAATCACCGTTCGTCTTAGGTGTTCAATGCGCCGCATTGTATAATGACTAAGCGGATCACGCTTTAAATCTTTGACCAGCCAGAGCGTGCCATAGGTCCCTTTGTCATTTGATGGCCCATTATCATCAGATGTCCCGTTAACATTTGGCGTTAGGGGCAGCTCCAGTTTCATCAGCGTTTTCCGTTTTAAAAACAAGTCCCAGTCATCGTCAGCATCTTCGCCTCTCTCCTTATTCCACCAAAAAAACCGATCCTCCTGGTTACTATGGAATTGGCTATTATCCATCCTTAATTCAACAAGATCAAACTGAAGCCATTGTGCCGCTTTGGACAAATTCTCCCACAGGTTTTCCAAATCTGCCGAATTTTGTATCTCCATCTGGAAATTTAAAAAACTTCTCCGCTCCCATGAGATACCTGCCTCATCCGAAACATCTTTTAACCAGAACCTGAAACTATCACTACGCAAAAAATCAAGGTATCCCAGTTTTTGAATACCAAGAATAATCCCTGTGGCAAAAAGCAGAAGCAAGAGGGCTGTTTTGTTGTCATGGGTGTAAACCAATGCGATTGAAAAGCATCCCATCAGCACTGTAATACCATATAAAATCAGTACGGCTCTTCTTTGGGAAAGTCCTAATGCAATAAGTCTGTGATGGATATGATCTCTGTCCGCACTGAATAATTTCTGTCCGTAAATAAACCTGCGAATGGTTGACCAAATGGTTTCCATGAGCGGAAACCCTAAGGCAATCATGGGGATCAGGATACTGGCTGCGGCTTGCCCCTTAAATGAGCCCATCATGCTGACAGATGCGAGCACAAAGCCAATAAAATAACTGCCGCCGTCCCCCATGAAAATGGAAGCCGGGTTGGAATTAAATAAAAGAAAACCCAGCAAAGCGCCTGCCAGAGCGGCCAGTATCGCAGCAGGAAAATACCTTCCGCCTAAAATGCTGAGAATAAGAAGAACCAGAGAGACCAGGAATCCCACCCCCGCCGCCAGGCCGTCCAATCCATCAATCAAATTGATCGCATTTATGACCAGGACCACCCAAAGCACCGTAATCGGCAGGGAAAGACCAATCTGCACCAGGGAATGCTGGGGGAAAAAAGTAATGAATTCAATACGAAGCCCGCCGCTATAAGCGATGATGCCGGACAGAATCTGCACTGAAAATTTTGCAATATATCCAAGGTGCCAAAGATCATC